>JAPLSS010000519.1 GCA_026398515.1 Candidatus Sumerlaeota bacterium
GGCCGGGTTTCCTGCGCAGCCGAGCGCGTCGAACCGCTGTTGGTCGGTCATGATGAACAGCAGATTGACGCGCTTCCCCGCCAGCGCATCGGCCGCCCACGTTCTCCGCGGCGCGGGCCACGCCGCCGTGACCGCTCCCATTCCCATCGCCTTGAGCCATTCCCGCCGGTTGATCGTCATACATCGCATCCTTTCCATCGCCCCTGACACGCGGAGCACTCCTCGCAGGCTAGGTGTATCCCCGCTGCCGCGTCAAGCGAGCAGGCGAACGTCTGTTTGATTTGCGGTTGATTCCACATTCAACAGCGAGGCATTTCAGGTTCCAGATCGAAGGAAACACGATCCAGTCGTTCTTCAGTGGGAACGACTACAATCCGACCGGCACTGGCGACGCGCTCGTGGTGGATGCGGCTGCCGGCTATTGACTGGGTTTGCCGACAGCGGCGTAACGGACACGGCATTCCTCCAGGACGCTGCCGGCGGGCGATGACGGTGTCGCGGCGAAGGCGGACGGCGTGTAGGTTGCGAAGAGTTGCACCCGCCCCGAGGGCTCCGTGTTGAAGAATGGCTTTCCGCCGGTCCGGTCCTCGCCGAGATAGGAATTGATGAAGGAAACCGCGCCGCTGTGGACAGCAAACGGCGCGAACCGCCGGAAGTTTACGGTTTCGAACAGAACCGAGCCGCTACCGAGCAAGGTGGACACGTTCGGCGTCCCGCCGAAGAACGTGTTGTAAAAACGCACCTGCGAATTGCATTGCCTCCCGATGAAGATAAACCCCTTGTCGCTTCGTTGAGCGCTCTTCGAATGGTAGAAGATATCGATTCCGGCGTTGATGAAGTCGAAGCCGTCTTGACCGAGGCTGTCGCATACGATGGCCTGGCTTGTTCCGTCGGTCCCGGCGCCGAAGGCCAGCCCGGAAGCGCCTTTCCCGTTCTCGCCGACGAAGTGGTATCCCACGCGCGTGCCGAAAACCATGTTCTGATAGATGAGTTCGTCTCGGCAATCGCCCAGAGTAAACGCCTCGAGCGCGGCCTCGTAGGAGGCGAAGTTCTTCGATCCGGGTTTGAAATGGACATCGCGCATTTCGCCGTCCAACGAGCCTCCGCCGACCGCTACGCCGAGCCGGCGGGGATTGCCTCGAACACCGTCGAGGTAGTGACGATCGCAGCGATGGGTCATGAAGTCGGCGACCTTGCAGGGGTTGATCGCCGTAACGTTGACTACATAGACATCCTCTCCCTGCCCCGCGATGGCAAAGGGATAGGGGGCAATCGCGTCTTCGTTTTGCTCGGGGTACGCAAACGTCACGCCGCGCACGCCGCTTTTCGCCTGGAGCGCCATCGCCGGCGCGGCGTCTTCCCGGCCCTTGCCCGCATAGACGTTCAACGCGCAACCATTGGTTACGAACGTGTCATGAGGGAGATCCAGAGAACCGCGGAACTCGACGCCGGACGGAACGGTGAGATTGCCACGCAGCGCGTACGTCCCGCCGGGAAGAAAGACAATGCCGCCGCCGGCGCCGCCCGCCGCGTTCAGCGCTTTCTGAATGGCGCCCGTGTCGTCGGCGACCCCATCGCCCTTGGCGCCCCATTCCGGCGCCGTCGCCACGTAGAGGGCGGCTTTTGCCGTCTTCAGGACCCGAGCCGCCGGCTTCGGAAACTTGGGCATCATGGAATTCGGCGCCGCGTTCTGGCTGATCTGGATCTGAGATGAGGAACTTGCGTTTTGGATTCGCGGCGGTCCGTCGAACGAGCAACCGGCGATTGCCGCGGCGCCGACGTTTTGCGTCAGCGTGACGTGATTGCCCGCGCCGCGCAGCGCGCAGCCGACGAGTGAGAGATTCCCGCCGTCCCGTTCGACCTCGCCGTTGAACGCGCAGTTCTGGAACACGATCGTGGATCGGGGTTGGCTTTTCAACAGGGCGGCCTTGAGGGCGCCGCGGATCGCGCAGGTGTGAAAGGCGAGGATTTCTTCCAGCGGGTCCTGGGTGACGATTCCATAGTCCTCGCCGTCGAATGTGCATTCGGTGAAGCGGAAGCCGTTGGGGCCTGAATACTCGACCGAAAGCGCGACGCCGCAATGCGAGAAGGAGCTTCCATAGAGTTGGCCGGTTCCCGGTCCGTACTTCGAATTGAGTTTCTCGAAGCCGGTTTTATAGCCTTGAATATTGAGGAAGGAGACGTACTCCCAGTCGCTGCGATAAATGCGGAGTCCCGTTCCATGCTGGCGCATCCACGCCGCGTGCGCGCCGTTCCTGGCGGGCGACCCCGGCAATCCCGAATCGCTCCAGTGGTCCGGATTGAAATCGGCGCCTTCGACCCGGCCGATCGCGGTGCAGCGTTCGAATTTGAGGGCCGTCGCCAAGGGGCTGCCGTAGACGTTGCGAAGGAGATGGCGTCCATTGTTCCCCGGACCGGTGACGACGCCTTGGTAAGGATTGACGAAGGTCACATTCTCCACGGCGATCGAGTCGTCGGCGTGCCACGCGCTCTTCTGCGCAATGCATGGTGGATAGGGCGTGATCTCAAGCAGAAGAAACGGCGCGCCATCCGCGCTCCCCCTGCCCGCGTACGCCATCAGCACCGTCCCTTTCACCGGCGAAGGCGCCGCCCATTCGCCGCGCAGCAGCACGCCCGTGGGGACTGTGAGGTACCCTTTAACCGCGTACCGGCCCTCGGGAACGAACACCGTGCCGCCGCCCGCGGCGGCCATGGCGTCGAGGGCCTGTTGGAACGCGGCGGTCGCATCCGTGGCGCCATCGGCGGCGGCGCCGAAATCGCCCACGGAGAAGCCCGCCGCCACCCGGTCGTCGGTCGGGTATTTCGTCTCGATGATCCGCCATTGCGGAGAAGGGCCATCCGCGGCCGGCTTCGAGGGAGCCGCTCCGCCTGCCGATCCAAGGCATAACGTTATTGCGATGGCGCTTGCCATAGGAGCAAATGCGCGTCCCATCATGGTTCCACGTCCTCTTCCGTCGGACTTAGCACATGGACGGCCGGTTCAACTCGAAGCCGTCCGAATTGCGGTCCGCGCGCGGTTCGATTGCTTCCCCCCGCTCCGGCGCGCGCTTCCGAGCGGAATTCACCCTATCGATCACTGATCAGTTGGCCGTTCACTGTGCTCGCAATTGCCGTGGCATGGGCCTTCGGACTTACATTGAGGATCTCTCCCTCTTTCCGGAAACACGTGTTCACCAGGCTGAGTTCCCCTCCCTGCGCGAACAGCCCTTTCCCATGGTTCATGAAATCCGATTGGCTGAGGATGAGGCGCCCGCCCGCGGCGGCCATGGCGTCCAGCGCATTCTGGAACGCGGCGGTGTCGTCGGAGACGCCATCGCCCTTTGCGCCGAAGTCCTGCGCCGAAAAACCTGCGACAACGACGTCGTCCGTCGGATACTTTGTATCAACAACGCGCCATTTCGGCTCGGGCGTCTTGGCCGTGGAAGGCGTTGCGCCCCAGGCAAGTCCGCCCAATAGGCAACCGATCGCCGCCAATGGTTGTAGCGTGTTTCGCATAGCGTATTCTCCTATTGCCTGGCGGGGCTGGATAGGCCCCCTTCTCTGGGTCAATTCCGCTCTGGCCGCGCACGAAGTCTCATCGTGCGAGTCTCAACTTGTCGGGTTTTTGTTTGAAAAGCCAATCCCAGATATCGCCTTCGCGGTCGCAGCGCAAGTTGCTGTTTTGCGTGATCCAGCCTTTGGCCTCATCATCTCCGTGAAATCGACGGGCTTCATGAGGCGATGGGGCATCTCCTGATATTGGCGCGCTTCGTACAACTTCAGCACGTCCCCCCCCGCCGGCGGCTCTCCTTCCGGCGCCTCTCGCGTCGGGACGCCGGCGGTCTTTGCGTCCGATGGCGGGGTTTGAGCGCACGCGGGCGCGCACGCCAACAATGCGCCGCACAGCGCCAGCGACCACGCCACTGCGACAGCCGCCGCCGGTGGCATCGGCCCTGATTCAACTCGCCGTTCATGGAACAACTCTGCTCGAGATCGGTAGGAGTTCATCATAGATTGCCGCTCCTCCGCAAATTGTCTCTTCCCTGGCAATATATTCTCACATCTTGTTCTGCGTCCCACCCCAGAATGCGTTCACAGTTCTTTGGGATGCGCCTTGGCCAGTTGCTCGGCCCACGCTTCGCGGCCGGTCTCGCGCAGGCGTTTCAGATAGGCGGGAAGGCAGCCGCGCCGGTGCTCGGCGCCGCCGGCCAGCATCACGGTCCAAAGCGGGTCCTGCGCGTGGGTCGCCGTGCGCATCATGTCGCCATGCCACTCGTCGAGCCTCGCCATCGCCTCGCCGACCAGGTCGGGCCGCTGGGCCGCGAGGTCGCGCGTCTCGTGAGGGTCGTTCTTGACTTCGAACAGGAGGCGGTCCGGCAGGCAATGGTAGCCGTCGTGATAAGAGCGAATGCAGAGATAGTCCTTGAAACGAACGGCTCGCTGGCACGCGCCGGCCATTTGCGAGACAACGAGATAGTCGCGGCCCTCGTCGTTGCCATCGCGCAAGGCGGCGGCGAAACTCACGCCGTCCCAGGTCTTCGGCGTTCGTCCGCCGGCCAGTTCGACCGCCGTCGCCGCCATGTCGACATTCAGATGGAGCGCCTCGAACGCCCTGCCCGCCAGCGAATCGGTCACGCCCGGCCATCGAATGATGAGGGGGATATGGCAGGTCGCTTCGCCGGCGGTCATGTGGGCGCCGTAGATGTTCAGCTCGCCCCAATTCTCGCCATGGTCCGAGGAGATGAGGACCGCCGTGTCCTCGTAGAGGCCCTGCTCCTTGAGCAAGGCGACGATCCGCGCGAGGTGATCGTCGGCGTAGCGGACGCCGGTGTCATAGCCGTCGAACATGCGCCGCACGTCGTTCATGGATTCCATTTGCACGGGCTGCCGCGGGTGCTCGTCCAGGGGACGCGGTTGGCCGACTCGGGCGAGCATCTGAAAGGGAACGGCCTCTTGCGCCGATTCGGGCCCCGCGGCGTTCCAGTGCGCGCGGCGGACTTCCTCCGTCAGCCAGGCGGGCGGCGGGTCGTGGGCAAAGGGATTGCCGTAGGATTCCGGGCGTCCGGTAGGGCACGTGGGGGTCCCACACATTGACGTGCAGGAACCAGTGGTCCGACTGGGCGTTGGCCTCCAGCCATCGCAGCGCGAAGGGCAGCGCTTCGTCGGCCCTCTCCATGCCGCGCCCGCCCGTGTTGACGATCTCGGAAAGTCCCGCGACGAACCACCACGCTCCGTGCCGCTCGGCGAATGGGCTGATCGAGACGGTGCGGAACCCCCGGTCGCGCAGGAGCTTCATCCAGCATGTCCGGCCGAGCTCGGGGCCGAACTTCCGGGCCGGCCCTTCGAGGAACGGGTCGGCCGCGATGCCGCCGTGATCGACGACGCCGGTGTGGATGCCGAATCGTCCGGAAAAGAGCGCGGAGCGGCTGGGCAGGCATGGCGCATCGGCGGCGTAGCAATTGCGGAAGCGGACGCCTTCGCGCGCGATCGCGTCGATCGTGGGCGACGTGTCGCGGTGATAGCCATAGCACCCCAAGTGATCGGGGCGAAGCGTGTCGATGTCGAGATAGAGGATGCGCATGGGAAAACCTCCGAATACTCCGTGGGCCGCGGCATCCTCCTCTCCTTCATCGAACGCCAGAACGGGTTCGTGGCCGAGAGCCTGACGATCCGCAACAACAGAAAGATCCCGCCCAAAGCGGGAGGCCCACAAACCAAAGCTAGGGCCAGAGCCAGGCAAGAGCGGCCGAAGTGAGGAGAGCAAAACGCGCCCGATCGCCGGCCCGCGCGCGCTCCGCGCCGTCGACGCCGGAACGGCATCACCGCCGTTTCTGCTTGAACAGCCACTCCCAGACGTCGGCTTCTTTATCGCAACGGCCGCTGCTATAGTGGGTGACCCACCCCTTGGACGGATCATCGCCTTGGTACCGGAACACAATCGACTGGCTGCTGTGAGTCACGCCTCCCAGCTCCGTGAACTTCATGTTGCCGCCGCATTGCGTCATGGCATCGAAGATCCCGCGGGTGAATTCCATGGGGACCGTCGTATCGGCCGTGCCGTGGAAGGCCCAGACCGGGACGTTGACGAGGCGCTTCGGGTTTTTCCACGGCATGAGCGCGCCCGCGGAGGGAATGGCCGCCGCGAAGATCTCGGGCCTTTCATAGATCGCGTTCCACGAGCCGAGGCCCCCCCATGGAATGGCCGAGAACATAGACGCGGTCCCGGTCGATGGGGAATTCCTTTTCCATTTCGGCAAGGAGATCGAAGGCTTTCGTGAGGTCGCCGCCGGCGGCGAGGCGAGGCGCGATGAGGAGTTCCGCCAAAGGCGCGCGCTGCAAAGCGAATTGACGCCAGGCTTCGGGATAGGCTTGGATGCTCTCTTCCGTGAGATCGGGGACCTTCTCGTCGGCGGCGAACCAGCTGATCGCCGTTTGGGGCGCGAGCACGAAACAGGGATGCCTGCGGCGCATTTCCTCGCTGGCCAGATACCCCGTCCACACCCGAAGGTTGCCCAGATTGTCCGAGCCCATGCCGGCCCGGCCGTGAAGGCTGAGGATCAAGGGATAGCTGGTCGCGGGGTCGAAGTCGATGGGCTTCAGGAGGCGGTACGGCATGCCGCGGAAGTCGCCGGGCTCGTAGAGGCGTATGACACTTTCGTCGACTTCGACTTTCCTCTCGGCGTCCTTTGCCCGTTGCGCCTTGGCTTTCCGGGTCGTGGCCTTTGAGGCCGCCTCGCCCTCTGGGTTCGGGTTAGCGGCTTTGCTCCTTTGGCTCTCTCCGCTGGAAGCCTGCGCGCCGAAGACGCCGGCGGAAAGCAACGCCGCAAACGCGAGAACGAACATCGAACGTCTCATGGAGAACCTCCGTCTGCGGCCGATCGCGGCTTCGCCCTGCCGCGCCCGGACGCTACACACGGGCCGGGAATAGTCAATCTGAATCCAAGAGAGCGAACGGACTTCCCGTTCTTCGTCATGGCGTCCATGACGGCTGGGAGCACGCCGCAGGGATCTGTGCGGCGTCGGTTCAGGTTATTCCGCCCGTCGTGGTTGCCACAAACCCATGCCGTTGATTCCTGCCGCTCCTAGAGTCTGCTCCGGTCCAATGTCTTGCGTCGGATCGGTCGGCGATGAGCGATGTCATTCTGGAAGCCGAGGAGTTGGCCAAGCGCTATGGACAGCGAATGGCGGTCGATGGGCCGTCGTTCGGCGTGCGCCGCGGCCAATGGGGTTTATTCGTTTCACCGGCGCGGCGCGCGAGTCTGACGCAAAACCAGGGATGTCTGTCGCAGAATCCCTGTTGCGGGCGCACGTCTCCGCGCCGCTAATAGGCCTGGATGCAATCGGCGATGGGCGTCGGGGCTGACGTCGGGCCAATAGACAACTCAAATCCAGTAAAGAGACACAACAACCATGATCGATTCCAACGCTGAGAAGCGCCTGAGCTCCGGCCGTGCGCCGGAACAATGCCGGCCGCAGCCAATCGACCGCCGGGGCTTCCTCGGATGGCTCGGGCGCGGGCTGTGCGCGTCGGCGGCCGGGTCGGTTTGCGTCAAGGCGTCGGCGGCCACGGCCGCAGCGGCCGAGACCCGCAAGCCCAACGTCATCTTGTTCCTCGTCGACGACATGGGCTGGATGGACTCGACCGTTTACGGAAGCGAATACTACGACACGCCCAACATGGAGCGCTTCGCGAAACGTTCCATGAAGTTCACTGACGCCTACACGGCCAGTTGTTTGTGCTCCCCGACGCGCGCCAGCATCATCGCGGGGCAGTACCCCGCGCGCACGGGCATCACCTCCGCCGTGGGACAACTGCCCCTCCCGCCGCCGGGAACGCCGCGCTATCACGAAGCCGGCCCCTCGGTCAAAATGCTTCTGTCCGACAGCCTCCGTTTCCTCGCGCCCGAGCAAATCACCCTGGCCGAGGCGTTGCGCGCGGCGGGCTATCGCACGGGGCACTTCGGCAAATGGCGCCTGGGGCTGGCCCCCGAGTTCTGGCCTGAACAGCAGGGATTCGAGGTGTCGTTCCACGGCGTGCCCGATTCGGGGCCGCGCAGCTTCTTCTCGCCCTATGGATTCAAGAACGGCGCCATCACCGATGGCCCGAGGGGCGAATACATCGCCGATCGCCTGACCGACGAGGCCATCCAGTTCATGGAGGCGCACGGGAACGAGCCCTTCTTCGTCAATCTGTGACACTACAACGTTCACGACCCCTGGGGCGCCAAGGAGGAGATCACCAAGCAGTATGTCGGGCGCAAGGACCCGCGCGGCAAACAGTCCAATCCCGTCATGGCCTCGATGCTCAAGAGCGTGGATGAAAGCCTGGGGCGCCTCCTCGACGAACTCGACAAACTGGGCATCGCCGACAACACGATCTTCGTCTTCTTCTCCGACAATGGCGGCAACGTCCACAGCAACACCGACCCCGACAGCAAGAATGGCCCAAAAGTCGGCACGCCTCCCTATGAGAGCATTCAGAGGTACCACAAATACGCGGGCTACCTGCCGCCGACGAACAACTTCCCCCTTCGCGAGGGGAAGGGATGGATTTGCGAAGGAGGCATCCGCGTTCCGATGATGGTGTGCTGGCCGGGAGTGATCCAGCCGGGAACGGCGTGCTCGGAGCCGGTGTGCAGCGTGGACTTCTATCCGACCCTTCTGGAGATGCTCGGGATTCCAAGGCCCAGGGGCAGATTCTCGACGGCGTCAGCCTCGTCCCGCTGCTGAAGCAGACGGGCAAACCGCAACGCGACGCGCTTTTCTTCTACTTCCCGCATGGGTCCGGGACGAAGGAGCCCGGCATGGCCTGCCGACAAGGCGACTGGAAATTGATCTGGTGGTTCGATACGAACGAGGTCTTCCCTGACGAATACGAGCTCTACAACCTGCGCGACGATCTCAGCGAGACGAAGAACCTCGCGGCGAAATACCCCGAGAAAGTCCGTGAAATACGCGCCCTGATGGACCGCCATCTCCACGACACTCACGCCGTGCCGCCGATCCCCAACCCCGCCTTCGACCCCAAGTCGCGCAGCTACCGGGGATGGCAGCCGCTTCAGAACAGCCGCGTGGAGGGCGCCGGAGGCGTCCTGATCGTTGAGTCGAAAGAAGGCCGCCCGCAAATGCGCACGGTGTTGACGGCGGAGGTGGCCGAATCGCCCTTGAAGGTGCGCATGCGAATGCGGGCGCCCGATGGCGGCGATGGGATCGTTTACTGGAGCACGACGAAGAAACCCAGTTTCTCCCCGGAATGCCGCGCGGACTTCCAGACCGACTTCAACGGCGAGTGGAAGGAATACGAAGTCCCCTTCCGTCCCGCCGCGCCGGTCTATGCGTTGCGCCTGGACCTGAGCGCGAAGCCGACGCGCATCGAGGTCCAATGGATTCGTCTGTATCGCGCCGACGGCGCCGTGATCCAGGAATGGGACTTCGCCAAGCCCCCGATTCCACGCAAGAACGACGCCTCCGCCGACGAGGAAGGCTAAACACGCCCGTTGGCGTGCGCGGCCTGGACTTCTATCGTCTGGATGTGAACTGGGCGACGTTTGTGATGCGCAACGAGGGAAGCTGGAAGGAAGTCCGAGAGCTCGAGCGCCACTGCCGCGAGAAGAAAATCCCGTTCAGCCTGATCTATTGGGCCGCGGAATACCCCGCGTTGCGGCAAAAGAGCATTGGCGACGACGCCACGTGGCACGTGGGCATAATGCAGCAGGGCTACGACTACGCGATGGTGGACGGCGCGCCGGATCAATACGTGATCGAAAGCTGGGTGGGCGCGCCGTCGAGCAGCGTGCCCGAAACAGCCGATTTCAGCTTCACCCGCTCCGTTCGGGATTTCGTGCGCACGTTTGTCGTCAGGGAGCATATCGCCCCTCAGGCCCCGCCGTTGCCTCCCAAGAAGGTGAGGCCGACGACCAGCCGCGCGACGCCGGGCGCGCCAAACCCGCCATCGGACGCCAAGTGACGAAGCGCTTGGCGGGCCCGACGACCGAGGAGTTCTCCATGAAAAACGGCCGTTGTTCTTGGGCAGCGACGCTGGCCTGCCTGGGCATCGTTTCGTTTGTGCGAGCCGAGGCGGCGGGCGCTCCCGCGCCCAAACAGCTGGCGTGCAACCGCGTGCGATTTTGTCCCGCCCCCAACGGCGAGCAGGCGATGGTCGGCGGAAAGTTCACGGGATCAAACGTCTCGCCGACGGAGGGCTTCGAGGTGTTGGCGGAGATCCAGACGGCGCCGCCGGCCCAAAGCCCGACACGGCCGCCGAGGCGCCCGACGGATAGAAGGAGTGGATCGTGACAAGGACAGCCGGCCGCCAACTTGCCGTCGTCGGTCTGATCTGCGCGTGCTCCGCGAGCGTCTCGAACGCCTTCTCCGCCAGTGTCGGCGGTTCCGCGGGACCGTTGTGGATCGATTTCGGCGCCCCAAACAGCGCCGAGGGGCTTGCCGTGCCCTCGACCAGCGACGGAGCCAACGTGCCGGCGGGTCCGGTGGACGCGTACCTTACGGTTGAGTACTTCGATGATGAATTCAGCGGCATCCAAGTCCAGTACGACGGGTTTTCAGAGAAAGGCGACCGTGTCGGCCATTATGTGAGAGCCGAGGATTTCTTCGTCGCTCTGGGCAGCGGCGCGTGGCGGCGGGCGACCGCTCGTCTGCCGGGCCTTTGCGCCAGCGAGATGTGGGACAAGCGGGGAAATCTGCGCCTGGAGCGCAAGGGCCTGGCCGTGCGCCGCGTCGAGGTGGCGTTCACCCGGCCCGCCGAATACATCGAAGGCGGGTTCGATCCGCGTTCGCTTGGCGCCGTTCGGGTCCACGCGGGACCCGGCGTCGAAGTGGTGACCGGCGTTGGGAAAACGGTCGAGCCGCCGAACCGGCTGAACCTGATGCGCACGCTGGGCGCCACGAGCGCGGAAACGTACGTCACATGGCAGACGGTGGAGGACGCGGGCGAGGGGGAATGGGACTGGAGCCAGTGGGACGGACAGGTGGAGAACCTTCGCAAGACGGGCATGAGATGGGCGCCGGCGCTCATGTGCGGCCCGGCCTATACGCTGCCCAGATGGTTCCGCGAATCCGAGCGCTCCGTGCCGTTCGTGTGCCTTGAGCATGGCGAGCCGTCGAAGATTCAGTCGCTGTGGGACCCGAACTGGCGGCCCTGGGTCGAACGATTTCTGAAAGCGTTCGCCCAGCGGTACGGGGATAGCGGCATCCTGGAGTCCATCAAACTGGGCATTTCGGGCCTGTACGGCGAGGCGCTCTATCCCTCGGGCCCGGAGACTGGCCCATTTTACGACCTATCCGGCCCCTTCCATAATCATCGCGGCTGGTGGGCCGGAGACCCGTTCGCCGCGGGGGACTTCCGCCGGTTTGCGCGCGAACGCTATGGCGGCGTGGCCGCGCTCAATCGCGCGTGGCGGACGAACTCCGCCTCCTTCGACGAAGTCGCGCCGTTCCTGCCGGACCAAGCGCCCTCGCCGCGCGCACGGCTGGATTTCGTCGAATGGTATGAGCGTTCGATGACCGACTTGGCGGTGTTTTGGGTCTCCACGTTGCGGAAGCATCTCCCGCAAACCCAACTCTATCTGGACATTGGCGGCAGGGGCGAACCGGAGGAAGGGGCCGATTTCTCCGCCCTTGTGAAGGCCATCGCTCCCTATGGCGCCGGCGTGTGGATTACCAATGAAGACGGAAATTTCGCCGGCAACTTCTCCAGGACGGGCGAAGCGGCCACGGCCTGCCGCGCGTTCGGCGTCAACCTCTCCGACGAATGCGCGAAGGGCGTCGACGCGGAAGGCAACGTCGCGCGCATCGCCAATGCCGCTGAGGCCGGCGCGCGCCAGTTCTTCTCCTACGACGCGAACCTGATGTACCCGCCCGGCGCGCTGCGGCTCTTTCATGACAATATCCCGTTCTTCCGCCTCCGCGAACCGATCATATACGCCGGCCTCTATCTGCCCAAGACGTCGTGGATGTTGGATGCGAAAGGCCTCATGCGCGTGCTGAAAGCCGCGGCGGCCCTTCGCGATCGCGCGAACCTCCAGATGGTGGACCGCCTTACTCTGGGCGAGCTGGCGCTTCGCGATATGCGTGTGTTGCTCATCGCCGAGGCGCCTTATGCCGAGTTGGCCGAGATCGAAGCGCTCAAACAGTGGGTGGCCCGCGGCGGCATCCTCATCGCGCTGTCGAGCCAGGAACAGCCGCTCTTGCGCACCCCGGAAGGCGATGACGGTCCCGTCGCCGCCCTCTTTGTCAATCCGCCGCCCAACGCGCAAGGACCTCTTGTCCGCTCCTTATTCGACGAGGACGCGGCCTTGCGCCGGCTCACGACGCGCATCGGCCAGGGCGCGACGTTGCTGTTGCCCGGCGGCGGCGTCCACGCGTTGGGCGAGGCGCTCGATCAAGCGGCGACTCACCCCGAGCGGCTGGCGCCTGGCCACGAAGGCGTTGCGCTTCCCGCATCGGACGGCGACGGCGTTTTCGCCACGGCAACCGATTCAGGCACGGTGTATTACAACTCCAACGCCGAGCCGCGCCGCTTCGGCGCCACCGCCGTCCCCGCGCGCGGGATTGCGGTCTCACCCTGAAGCGATTGAATTCGCGACCGCGGCCCAACAAGGAACGCGCGTCTTCAACGAGAAATCGGGAAAACCCCCGGCAAGGGGTTTCGCCTTGGAAGGCGATTCCCCCGCGTTCATTCATTATTGCATCTTGTCTTGCAGCGGGGGGCGCCATGCGTCGCGCGCCACGGGTGGCTCTTGCGATCACGCGCGGACTGGACTACCAGGGCGCGTTCGTTCGTGGGTTGGCGCGGTACATGCACGCCCATGGCGAATGGGATGTATACACCTCCAATGGCTTGCCTTTCCTCGCCCAGGAAGAGATCGGCGCCTGGCGCGGCGACGGGATGATCGTCGGCGCGCGGATGCGCGACGACCTGTACGACGCGCTGCGGTCCCTCGGCATTCCCGCGGTCAGCGTGGCCGAGGACGCCGAGGACATCCCCCTGCCCCGGGTGATCTTCGATGACCCGGCCACGGGACGCTCGGGCGCCGAGCACTTCTTGATCCGAGGCTTTCACCACTTCGCCTACTGCGGCCGGATGAAAGACGCGTGGTATTCCGTTCGGCGCGCCGAGGGGTTTCAGCGCGCCCTCGCCGAGAAAGGCCATTGCTGTTCGATCTTCGACTCCACCCTGCCGCGGCTGGCCCAAGGAGTGTTGGAGAAAGACGAGGGCTTGACGGCGTAGCTCAAGTCGCTGGCGCTGCCCGTCGGGATTTTCTGTTCCAGCGACCGGTTTGGTTATCACGTTGTCCGCCAATGCGCGCGGCTAGGGCTTCTGGTCCCCGACGAGGTGGCGGTCCTGGCCGTGGACAATGAGACCTCGATCTGCGAGCTGACCCGGCCGTCCCTGTCCAGCATCCCGCTGAACGTGGAACGCCAGGGGTACGAGGCCGCCGCGCTCCTGCATCGCCTGATGCGGGGGAAGAGGCCTCGCCGGGACCTCATCCTGATTCCGCCCGAGCCCGCCGTCACGCGCCAGTCTTCCGACGCTCTGGCCATCGAGGATTCCGCCGTGGTTCAGGCGGTTCGCTTCATCCGGGAGCATGCCGCCGAGCCGATCCACATCGAGGACGTGCTGCGCCACGTCGGTCTGAGGCGGCGCACCCTCGAGCGGCGTTTTCGCGAGGCGCTGGGCCGATCGCCCGCCGCCGAAATCGTGCGCGTTCACTAGGAACGGGCGCAAAGGCTCTTGCGCGAGACCGATCTGCCCATCTCCCGGGTGGCGACGCTGTCGGGGTTTTCCTCCTCCGACCAAATGGCCGACGTGTTCCGCCGCAAGTGCGGCGTGTCTCCCCAGAGCTTCCGGGACCAGGCGCCGGGCTGACGCAAAACCAAGGCTGTGTGTCGCAAATCCCCTGTTGTGCGCGCCAGCCCGCGCGTCGACACTAGGCATCTTAAGGAAGATTTTGGCGATGAATGTCATCCTGATCTTCTGCGACACCTGGAGGCGCGACTACAGCGGCGCGTACGGCAACGGCTGGATTCGCACGCCCCACATGGACCGATTCGCCGCCGGCGCCACCGTGTTCGAAAACGCCTACCTCGGCTCCTATCCGACCCTGCCCTGCCGCCGGGAAGTCGTCACCGGGCGCTATGAGTTCCCGTAGCGCGGCTGGGGCGGCCTGGACGCGGACGATGTGACGATCGCGGGGCTGGTCCGCGACGCCGGCAAGACCTCCCGCTTCATCACCGATGTATATCACCACTGGGGCAAGGACGCCGGCAACTTCTGGACCCCGTTCGGCGGATTTGAGTTGGTTCGCGGACAGGAGCGCGACAATTTCATCACCGACGCCGACGTCGACCTCGACCATCCGACGCTGGGGTTTCCGCGCCACAACATCCCCGAGCATTCGCATTTCCGCAACGCGCAGTTCCTGCGCCGCGGCGAGGAGGATTGGTTCGCCGCGCAGGTCTTCCGGCGCGCCGCCCGCTGGGTGCAACACAATGCCTCGCACCGGGATTTCTTCCTGATGATCGACGCGTTCGACCCCCACGAGCCTTGGGATCCCCGGCGCCATTATGTCGATCTGTACGACGACGCTCCGGGGGTGCGCGAAATCCCCTTCCCGATCGGCGGGCCCGTCGAGGGCCAATTCACCCCCGAGAAATTGCGGCGCACCCAGGCCCTTTACGCCGCCGAGGTCTCGCTGGTCGATCGCTGGTTTGGCTACTTCATCGAACAGGTCGAGTTGATGGGGCTGTTGGAGAACACGCTGGTCATCCTGACCAGCGACCACGGCACGCACAACGGCGACCACGGCCGGATCGGGAAGAACTACATCCTCTACGACGAGATCGCCCACATCCCCCTGATCATCCGTCATCCCCGATTTGGCCACGGCGCCCGCGCCCGGCAGATCGTCCAGGCGGTTGATTATTTCCCGACCCTCGCCGAAGTGATCGGCGTCGAATCGCCCGCCGGGTTGCACGGCCACAGTCTGATGCCGGTCCTCCAAGACCCGGCCGCCGCTCCCTGGCCGCGCGAGATAGCCTTCTACGGCGAGTTCCGTCAAGCCTTGTATCTGGCCAATCCCGATTGGACCTATGTTCAGGGCGTCTCGCCCGACAATCCACCGCTTTACTCCTATACGCACATTATGCCCAAGGGGAGCAGCGGTTGGGGAGCGTTTGATGGCGTCCGCCGGCGGGTGAACGCCAACACGGGGGGCCACGAGCGGGCCGCGTCGCGCCTGTATGACAAGCGCGAGGATCCCGGCGAAACGGTCAATCTGTTCCGCGAACGGCTGGAGAAAGTTCGGGAGTTTCAGGAAGCGCTGTCCGGCATTCTGAGCCGCATCGGCGCGCCCGGCGAACTGTTCGATCGTTTTGGCTTGGTGAGCCGGGCGCGGATGTCCGAGTGAAGGAAGATCGTTGTGAAACTCACCGTGCATGTCATTTTGAACTCGCATCTGGGTTCCGTGTGGCGCTGGACGCTGCCGCAAGGCGTCGACGAAGCGCTGAACACGGCCCGGACGAATTTCGACATCCTCGATGAGTATCCAGAGGTCGTCATCACCCGTAGCGACGCGTGGTTCATCGCCGACGCCGCGCGGCGTATGGCGATTCATCATCCGCCGGCGAAGGAGCAGCAGGTCGTGTTCGTCAATATGTCGAAAACAGATTTCGAGGGTTTCATCGATTTCGAACC
>JAPLSS010000371.1 GCA_026398515.1 Candidatus Sumerlaeota bacterium
ATCGCCAACCCGCAGGGAAAGGAAGAGCCTGATGTCTCAGTTCAAACCGCCGGCCCGGAGTCGCCGGTCGTTCATGCGCTCCATCGCCGCCGCGGGAGGCGCGGCTATTGCTCTTCCCGGCATCCTTCGCGCCCAAACGCAAGACCGGCCGAACATCCTGTGGATCTCGTGCGAGGACACCAGCCCCGTCCTGGGCTGCTATGGCGATCCGCAGGGGCGCACGCCCAACCTGGACCGGTTGGCCGCCGACGGGGCGCGCTACACGCGGGCGTTCACCGTGGCCGGGGTGTGCGCGCCCAGCCGCTCCGGCATCATCACGGGGAAATACCCGTCGTCCATCGGCACGTGCCCGATGCGCTGCAAGATTTCGCCCCAGCCCGCGCGCTGCTTCCCGGAATACCTGCGCGAGGCCGGCTACTATTGCTCCAACAACTCGAAGACCGATTACAACTTCGCCGCGCCCAAGGCGGCCTGGGATGAAAGCAGCTCGAAGGCGCACTGGCGCAATCGCGCGCCGGGCCAGCCCTTCTTCAGCGTCTTCAACATCACCACTACCCACGAAGTCCAGATCCGCCGGCCGTTCACGGGCGACATCGGCGAGCGGCACGATCCGGCGAAGGCCTCTCCCCCGCCGTACTATCCCGACACGCCGACCACGCGCCAGCAGTGGGCGCAGTTCTACGATTGCGTGACGAAGATGGACGGCCAAGCGGCGCAGATCCTCAAGCAACTCGATGAGGACGGGCTGGCGCAAAACACGGCGGTCTTCTTCTGGGGCGACCACGGAGTCGGCCTGGCGCGCTCGAAACGCTGGGTCTACGATTCGGGCACGCACATCCCGCTTCTCGTCCGCTGGCCAGGCGGCATTCCGCCCGGCACGGTGGTCGAAGACCTGGTCAGCGGAGTCGATTTTGGGCCGACGGTCCTCTCCCTCGCCGGCGTTCCGATTCCCCAGGACATGCAGGGTCAGGCGTTTCTCGGCGCCCAGAAGGCCGCCGCGCCGCGCCAATACGTCTACGCCGCGCGCGACCGCATCGACGAGCGCAACGACATCATCCGCGGCCTGCGCGACAAGCGTTTCCGCTACATCCGCAACTTCGAACCCTACAAGCCCTATGCGCAATGGGTCAGTTACGCCGAAGCCTCGCCGCTGATGAAGGAGATGCGGCAACTGAACGCCGAAGGGAAACTCACCGGGCCGCCGGCGCTTTTCTTCCGCCCGACCAAGCCGGTCGAGGAACTCTTCGATACGGACCAGGACCCCCACGAGATCCACAGCCAGGCCGAAGCGCCGGAGCAGCGCCAAACCCTCGAACGCATGCGCAAGGAGTTGGAGCGCTGGATGCTCGAGATCGGCGATCGCGGGCTGGTTCCCGAGTCGCTGGCCAGCGGGCCGGTTCCGGATATGAAGACGGACCCCAACGACGTCCCCCTTCCGTTGCTCGGCAAATCGGCCGGCGAGTTGTCCCCGCTTCTCAAGGACCCGCGCCGTCCCGTGCGCCTGCTGGCGATCAAAGCCTTGGCCGCGCGAGGCGAGGAAGCCCGGGCGGGCCTCCTCGATTGCCTGGCCCACGACGACCCGGCGATGCGTTTCTGGGCCGCCGTCCACCTTGGCGTTTTCGGCGCGGACGACAAGCCGATCGCCCAGACGAAGCTTCGCGCCGCGCTGCAGGACGAATCCGCCGCCGTCCGCGTGGCCGCCGCCCTCGCCCTCTGCCAGCTTGGCCATGGCGACGACTCTCCGGCGGTCTTTTCCAAAGCGCTCAAGGACGGCAATGATTACATGCACCTGTTGGCCGCCGACGCGATCGACCGCCTCGGGCCGCCGGCAATCGAAGCCTGCCGCCCCGCCTTGCAGGAGGCGCTCAAGGACAAACTCGGGTACGTGAGAGACATCGCGCAGCACGCGCTGGGCGTCTCGGCGGCGTCCAAGCCGGCCAAGCGCGCCAAGGAGCGCCGACAACCCAGCAGCGCCGGCGATTGAGTCGCGCCGGCAGGACGGGCCGCGGCGCTCAAAGGTTTGCAACTTCTTCCCGATTGTGCGATGAGTGCGCGGGACGGTCAGGTCGAAGGCTCATCGCATGCGCATCGCGTCCTCGGATCCCGCCTACATTGCCTTGTACGCCGCGCCGTACGCGTGCGTGCTCGCTTACGGCGCGTGGCGCATCGCGCGATTGGGCGCCGAGGCGCGGCGCGCGATCGCCTGGGCGGCCGCGGCCGCGGCCG
>JAPLSS010000418.1 GCA_026398515.1 Candidatus Sumerlaeota bacterium
TATCGCTCGGGCGTGCAGCGCCTGCCCAACGGCAACACGCTCATCGCCGAGTCCGACGCCGGGCGCATCTTCGAAGTCACGCCCGGCAAGGAGCTGGTCTGGGACTACTATAACCCGTTCCTCTCCCAAAAGCCGAGCAGCCAGGGGCTGCACGTCTATCGGGCGACGCGCTACGCCTACGACGACCCGCGAGTGGAGAGGGCCCTCGCGCCGCGCGCCGGCGACCGGATCGCCTCGCTGCGCCGCCCGCACCATCCCCCAATCGCGACTTACGGCGAGGCAGTGCAATACTACCGCGATGCCCTGGGCGGCTAGCGGGTTCGTTCCGCCGGAATGGACTTGCCTCGCTCCCAGCAGATCCGAGCGCCTCACTTACGATTCGAGTCCATTCCGGCCGCCGCGGGTTGGCGAATAAAATTACTTGACATTGCAAAGTGATTCGTTCTATAAGGACCGCGATCGAGGATCGCGGCCCATGGAAATCGAGAAGGCGCTGAGCCAGATCTCGGAGATTCACTCTCAGCTGGGCAAGACGGAAGTCTACCGCGGCTACCGCGCCGTGCCCGTGGCGCTGTCGGGCGCGCTGGCCCTGGCCGCGGCGGCGGGGCAGGCGCGGTTCCTCGGCAATCAACCGGCCGCGGTAGCGGTCGTCCTCTATTGGACCGTGGTCGCCGGCCTGGGATTGGCGACGGCCGGTGGCGGGATCGCGTGGAAGTACATGGCGCGCAGCGACCGGGCCGCCCGGCGCAAGACCCGCATCGCGGTGGGCCAGTTCCTCCCCTGCATCGCCGCCGGAGTCTTCATCACCGCGGCGGCCGCGGCCGCCGGGCCAGGCGCCATCGCGTTTCTGCCGGGGCTGTGGGCGATTCTGTTCAGCCTGGGGGTCTTCGCCTCGCGCCCCTATCTGCCGCGGCTGATCGGCTTCGTCGGCCTCTTCTACCTGGGGGCCGGGGCCGTCCTGCTGGCCCTGGCGCCCAGGCAATCCGGCCTTTCGCCCTGGGGGATCGGGCTGACCTTTGGGATCGGGCAAATCCTGGCGGGAATCGTCTTGTATTGGAGTTTGGAAAGAAATGAAAACCGATGAAGACAAGGAAAAAACGGAGGGCGAAGCGGGCCGCTACGCCTACGAGGGCCTCGACCGCGTCCTGCACGAGAAGGCCCGGCTGGGCATCCTGACTTCGCTGGCCTCGCGGCCGGAGGGGCTGCTGTTCAGCGAGCTGCGCGACCTGTGCTCGCTGACCGACGGCAACTTGAGCCGCCACCTCCAGACGCTGGAAGAGGCCGGGCTGGTGGAGGTGTGGAAGGGGTTTCAGCGCCGCCGGCCGCAAACGCTCTGCCGCCTGTCGGCGAAGGGGCGGGAGCGATTCCTCGCCTACCTGGAAGAACTGGAGAAGGTCGTCCACGACGCCGCCGCCGCGTTGGAGTCCGAACGCCGGGACGAGAAGGCGTTGCGCCGGACGATAAAGAAAGGCTGGGCGCCCGCGTAAGGCGCTCTCTCTTTTTGCGCTTATACTTTGTAATATAGAGTTATTGCTATAAGAAAGGTTATGCGGCCATGAGAAACGTCGTCCTCGCCCGCTCCATGGGCATGTGCTTCGGGGTCCGCCGCGCCATCCGCCTCGCCATGGAGGTTGCCGCGCCCGGCCAAACGACCATCCTCGGCAGCTTGGCCCACAACGAGGAGGTTGAGGCGGAGATGGCTCGCCGCGGCTTCCGCGCCAACCCCGAGTCGGATCGCGCGCGGATTCCCCCAACCCCCGTCGTCCTCGTGCCCGCCCACGGGATCAGCCAGCGAGACCGGCGCAGGCTGGAGGACGCCGGCAAGGAGATTGTCGACGCCACCTGCCCGATGGTGCGTCGGATTCACGAAACGGCCCAGGCGCTGCACGGGCAAGGCTTCTTTGTCGTCGTCATCGGACGGCGCGACCACGTCGAGGTCCAGGGCATCGTCGGCGACCTGGAGCGGTTCGCGGCGCTCTCCGACCCGGCCGAAGCGGAGCGTTATGAGGCGGCGCGGCTCGGCGTGCTGTGCCAGAGCACCACTCCGCCATCGCTGGCGCAGCGGGTTTTCCGCGCGATCCGAGCGAAGAACCCCGGAAGCGAGATTCGGTTCGTCCCGACGGTGTGCCAGGCGACCCTCGACCGGCAAGCGGCGGCGCTGTCGCTCCTCAATGTCGTGGATGCGCTGGTCGTGGTCGGCGGGCGGAACTCGAACAACTCCCTGCAATTGGCCAACCTGGCGAGGTCGTTCGAGAAGCCCTGCGCCCTGATTCAGAATGCGGGCGACCTCGACCCCGACTGGCTGGCGCCGTTCGAGGAAGTGGGGTTGACCGCCGGCGCCTCGACGCCCGACCGGGTCATCGAGAGCGTGCATCGGCGACTGCTCGCGTTGTGCGCCGCTTCGCCGCCTCCCCAGGTCTTGCAGGCCTTCGGCTGATAGCGGCTCACCGAGAAGCGAGAGAGAATGGGAAGTATGGAGTCCCGCCTTTAGGCGGAATGTGCAGAGGGACAAGTCAACTCGACACGGAGCCTTCCGCCTAAAGGCGGGACTCCATACGAAGGAGAGGAAAACATGGCCGCGACCAAGAAGAGAGTCTTCGTCGCGCTGGGCGTCATTCTCGCATTGGCCGTTTGCGCGGCGACGGGATTGGCGGTCCTGTCAAGCCGGGCGCGGCCGAACATGACGGTTACGGGCGTCGTCAGGGACAAGGCGACTGGGCAGCCCATTTCCGGCGCCTCGGTTTCCGACGACGGCTACGGCCCCCCGCCGTATCGGAGCGCCGTCGCCGATTCGGCTGGCGTCTATCGCTACGCCACCTGGCCGGAAGAGCACACCATTGTCGCACAGGCACTCGGCTACAAGCCCCAGCGACAAGCGCTTATTACCCGCAACATGGTTTCGTCGGAAACCGGCCTGCCCGTATCGTTCGTTCCCCTCGACAAACATGGCAACGTCGTCGACGCGCCGACAACCGGCACGCGCAACGTCAAGTGGGTGGCCAAGCTGGGCAGCCAGACCTATGGCACGCCGACCGTCGCCGGCGGCAAGGTGTTCATCGGGACCAACAACGGCGCGCGGCGCGACCCGCGCCTGCAGGGCGATCGTGGCGTCCTGATGTGTTTCGACGAGGCGACGGGAAAGTTCCTCTGGCAACTGGCCGTCTCGAAACTGAAGAACACCTCGAACTTCAACGGCGACGACGCCGGCCTCGGCATCTGCTCGACGCCCACCGTCCAGGGCGACCGGCTCTATATGACGACCACCCGCTGCGAGGCGGTGTGCCTCGATGTCAACGGGCTGGCCAACGGCAACGACGGGCCGTTCCGGGACGAAGGCGAATACATCGCCGCGCCCTTTCTGCGCAAGCCGGGCAAGCCGCCCGACGTCCCCTATTCCGACAAAACGCCGCCCGGCGAGTTTCCGCCGCTGCCGTTGACCCCGATCGACGGCGACATCGTCTGGCGCTATGACTTCATCGCCGAACTCGACGTCTGGCCGCAGGACGCGACGGATTGCTCGCCGCTGGTGTATGGCGGCCTGGTCTACGTGGGCACGTCCAACGGCGTCGACAAGTCCCACAAGCGCATTCCCTCGCCCGAAGCGCCCAGCCTCATCGCGTTGGACAAGGACACCGGAACGCTAGTCGCCGTGGACGACGCGAAGATCGGGCCGCGGATTTTTCACGGCACGTGGTCCTCGCCGAGTTTGGCCCAAGTCAATGGAAAGACGTTGATCCTGTTCGGAGGCGCTGACGGCTTCTGCTATGCGTTCGATCCCACGCCGGTTGCGTCGCCCGACGGCAAAGGCAAAGTCCTGCGAAAGGTGTGGCGCTGCGACTGCAATCCGCCTGAATACCGGATGCGGAACGGCAAACCTCTCCCCTACGACAAGAACTCCGAGGGGCCGAGCGAGGCGAACGCCACGCCGGTCTTTTACAACAACCGCGTCTACACGACCATCGGCCAGGACACGCGCCATGGCCCCGGCCCCGGCGCCCTGACGTGCATCGACCCGACCGGGACCGGCGACATCAGCGCCGCGGGAGTGGTCTGGCGTTACACCGGGCTCAACCGTAGTTTCTCCACGCCCTCGATCGTCGATGGGCTGGTGTTCGTCGGCGACGTTCGCGGCGTCATCCATTGCCTTGACGCGGAGACAGGGAGACTCTATTGGACCCATGATACCAAGGGGCAGATGATCGGTTCCACGTTAGTCGCGGATGGCAAGGTCTACGCCGGCAACGAAGACGGCGATCTGACGGTCCTGGCGGCGTCGAAACAGAAGAAACTGCTGAACAAGATGCACGTGGGCACGGCGATCCACGCCACGCCGGTGGCGGCCAATGGCGCGCTCTACGTGGCCACGCAGAGCTATTTGTACGCGGTATGGAATCCGGCCCAATAGCGCGCCGTGGGCGTTTTGCGTGGCATGGGCTGCCAGCCCGCGCAGGATGCTCAAGAAAACGAAAGAAGGCGCGGGCTGGCAGCCCACGCTACGCAAAACACCCTCTCTTGCTAACGTGGTGAGAAATGAGGGGCAGGTCCGAGCCTACTCCGCCGCGCCGCCGATGGCGCGCAGGTGCCCCGGCTCCAGGAACCATTCGATCGCGCCGCCGCGCGCCTCGGGAGCGCGGGAAAACACGATCTTGCACAGCGCCCCCTTCTTGAACGGCAACGGATTGGCGCCCGTCCAGTGGGCCGCCAACTCGCCCATGTCCGGCTCATGGCCGACGAGAAGGATTCGCGAATCCGCCGGCATGCCGGACAGCCAACGGTCGAGCGCCTCCATCGAGAACTCAAAGCCCAGCAGTCCGTTGATCTCCAGCTTGTCCTTCGCGCGCAGGACGTCGGCGACGATCTCGGCCGTTTGCCGCGCGCGCGCCAGGGGGCTGGCGACGATGCGGTCGAACTCCAGGCCCAGGCGCGCCATCCCCAACGCCGCCTCGCGCTGGCGCGCGGCGCCCCTGCCCGTCAGCGGACGGTCCTCGTCGCGGGGGTATTTTCCCGGATCGCGGTTGGCCGCGATGGCGTGTCGGAGCAGATAGATTTCCATGGTCGAGGTCCTTCCTGTTCCGCGCGATCGCTTGGGGTGGTTCATGGGAGCGCCGACGTCCTCGTCGGCACAACCGCATCCGACTCCGAACTGTTGCCAACGAGGACATCGGCGTTCCCGGAAACCGCGGAAAACTCTGGCCCGTTCGACCTCAAAAGGCAATCATTTCCGGGACAAGGGCGCGTCCGGGACTTGTCGCACTCGCGCGGGCGTCGTTCGTGGCGCAGGCTCTTTCCCGCTTGTGAATCTCGGGACAACGTCCGATGCGCGGGATCACAGGCTGGAAAGCCTGCGCCACGAACAACGCTCGCGCCGCAAGGAGAGGAACCCGATGGCCATTCGATTCGGAATCATGAGTCCGCGGCTGGGCGCGAACGGGGAGGAGTTGTTTCGCCGCGCGGCGGAACTGGGGCTGGACGTGGAATGGGTCGCCCAGGTCGATTACGAGAAGGACCCGTTGTTCGATCCCGCCTCGCGCCGCCGGCATCTGGAATGGGCGCGCTTGCACGGCGTGCGCTTTTGTTCCGGCGCGATGGCGTTCATGAACAAGACGGGGCTGGGCAGCAAGATCGCCGCCGACCGCGATTTCGCGCGCAAGGGGCTGGCGGCGTGGATTCCCATTTTCCACGAACTCGGCGCGCCGCACGTGCTTGTCGCCAACTTCGGCAAGGCGAAGATCGAGGACGCGGAGAACGAACGCCTGCTCGTCGAGGCCCTGCGCGAAGCGGCGCCGTTGGCCGAGGCGAACCAGGCGACGCTGGATCTGGAGACCACGCTGGACGCCGGACGGCTGAAGAGCGTTCTGCAGCGGACCGGCTCGCCGCGGGTCAAGGTCTATTTCGACACGGCCAACGTGTTTCAATACGGCCTGGAGCCGGTCGGGCAGATCCTTCAACTCGGCTCGCTCATCGGCCAGATTCACTTCAAGGAATCGAACCCCGCGACGCTGACCTCGGATCGCCCCTTGGGCGAGGGGCAGGTGGATTTCGAGGGCGTCGTCGGGGCGATGAAATCCATCGACTACCGCGGGGAGGTGGTTTTCGAGACCCCGCCGGGCGCGGCCCCGATGGCCTCGGCGCGGCGCAACCTGGAGTTTTCGTGGAAGTTGATCGAGGATTTCTACGGCCCCGGCGCCGTGGAAAATGAGAAGAAGTTCTGAGGCATTGCCGGGTTCGATTTTCGCGGCGGCGATTCGCGCATCCACGGGCTGGAACGCCCGCGCCGCCGAACCGCCGCGCCCGCTCAAAACTCAATCAGTTTCCCCTCGTCCTTGACCCACAGGAACCCGATCTTGGGCGGGTCGGGAAGCGGGGGATGTCCCCGCGCGTAGTGCTTCTCTAAAAAAGCTTCATCGCCGCCGGTGATGCCGTCGGCCGCCGAGCACCCGCGGCAGAACCCCGGCGGGTTGTTGGAGTTGATCGCGCGGCGCAGCCGCCGGTAGTGGCGGTTGTTCCAGATCGTCATCAGGTCGCGCTCCAGGAGATTGCCCATGCCGATCCCCGTGGCCACGCAGCACGGGCGAACCCAGCCGTCGACGTCGATGTACATTTCGCGAAACGGCGCGAAGCACTTCCGGGGAAAGATGCGGCGCGTGCGGCGTCGGGCCTCCGCCGGCGCCGCGTCCCGCGGCGCTTCGCCCTGCTCCGGCGCCGGCGTCGGAGCGGGGGCCTCCAGATACGGAGGCGCGATCAGCGCGATGCCCGCCTCTTGGGCCGCCTGGCGGATCGCGGGCCAGTGCGCGCGGTACGTCTCCTCATGCCGGCCGATGGCTTCGCGCGCGAATTCGTCGTCGCGCGGCCCCATGCCCGGCGTGATCAGCGAGATGGCCGAAGCCCCGACCCGCTTCGCCAGGCGGATGATGTCCGGGATTTCGGCCACGTTGCGCCGGGTGACCACCGTGCTGATCTGGATCGTCAGCGCCCCGCCGCGCGCCTGACGCCGGGCTTCGTTCAGCGTCTCCAATGTGCGCAGCACGTGAGCGAAATCCGACTTTTCGGTGCGCGACCATTCGTGGCTGTCCGCCGTGGCGCCGTCGAGCGACACGGTGACGAACGCCTTCGATTCCGCCAGCAGGCGGATGCGCTCGTCGGTCAGCCGCGCGGCGTTGGTGACGAAATGGAACGGCAAGTCGAGCCGGATGGCGTCGCGAACCATCTCGTCGAACAGCGGCGAGAGGGTCGGCTCGCCCAGGCCCTGCAAATGCGCTTCGAGAGCGACGGGCAGCGCCTGCTCGCGCACGCGCGCGTAGACTTCCGGCGCCATGGGGCGATTGTCCGTGTCGTACCAGGTCTTGGGACAGGCGCGGCAGCGCAGGTTGCAGGCGTTGGTGGGCACGATTTGGATCTTGACCGGCGGCTCGAACATAAGCGGCAGCGACCAATCGCGCGCCAGACGCGATGCCGCCCGCTGCCAAAACGTCCTTCGTCTAGCCATCCCCCGTCGCCTTTGCCGCCGCGCCGACCGGCCTATAATCCCGACGGACGAGCGCATTTCCGTGGCGTAGGCTTTCCAGCCTGCGCGTTGATCGACCTCGATTCCATGCCGCGCAGGCTGGAAAGCCTGCGCCACGGAAACGCGCATTCCTCTCGCGCCTCGGTTCTAAGAAATCATTCTACAAAGAAGCCGCGGTATTTTTCCAGCGCGACGCAGAGGGCTTCGACGTTTTTCAGCGGCACATCCATGCCGATTTCGGCCTTGAGCCACAAGCCGCCCTCGGGCGACCCCAGCGTCTCGACGGCCTCGCGCACGTGGGCGTCGATGTCGGCGGGCGAGCCGAAGGGGAACATCTGGCGGTCCAGGTCGAGGTCCACGCAGACCTTGCCCTTGCACGCCCGCGCCAGGTTGTTCAGGCCATTGGCGCGCGCTTGCGGGTTGATGACGTCGACGCCGCACTCAACGAGGTCGCCGATGATCTCCAACACGTGGCCGTCGGTATGAAGGTACACGTAATGACCGGCGTCGCGGAACGGGCGAAAGATGCGCGCGTAGCAGGGTTTCAGGTATTTACGCCATGTCTCCGGGCGGATCGGCAGGCGGTCCTGCATCCCCAGATCGTCGCCGAACGTCTGAATGGTTTCCCGCTCGCGAATCCGGGCGAGCCGCAGCCGCGCCTGGCGCAGGTTGTATTCGAGGACGACGTCGATGAGCCGCTGCAATTCCGGCGGCTCCTCGGCGAAGTCGACCATCATCTCCTCGAAGCCGCGCAGGTCGGTCAACCGCAAAAACAGGAAGCCGTGGGGAAAGCCGATGTCCGCCTCCGGCGCGCGCAGCGAGCGCACGGCTTCGCGCGTGGGGACGGGATGGCCGGTGACGATGGCCTCCATGCCGGTTTGCACGTTGCTCCACACGCAGCCCCAAGCGTCGACGTGCTCGCCTTCGACGTACGTGCCGGAGACGGCGTCGTAATCGCGGGGCGCGCGCCGGCCCTCGAACACGATCGGATGGCGCGAGAGGAGTTCGTCCAACCGCTCGCGATGCGTCTTCCACGCGGCGGGAAGAACGTGGACCCGGGCTGGGATGAATTCCGGCCGCTGGAACCGGATCGCTTTCAATTGGTCTTCGTGCAATCCCATTCACGCAGTCCTTGTGCGCCGCGGGCGCGGCGGCTCTTGAATGTAGTTCGTCCCGGCGGGGCTTCAAGAGAAAAATGCTGCGTCGAAAATGCTGCGTCTTCCCCGGCCGCGCCCTTTGCGGCCGCGCCGAGTGAGAAAACTGGTGACTATTCCCCTTTGCCCTGCGTAGGATGCATCGCTTGAGGGAGTCCGCGCCCGCCAGGAAACGCTTCGCCGGTGAAGATTCTCGTCGTCAGCGATTTTTACCCGCCCTTGGCCGAGAGCGACGCCGCCGCCTTGTGCGAAACGGCCGTGCAGTCGCTGCGCGAACGCGGCCATGACGTGCGGGTCCTCACGAGCCGGCACGGCTTGATCCCCGGCCTGCCTCAGCCGGCGGAGGCCCATGTCAAACGCGTGCTGGAACTCCTCGATTCGCCGAGCGGGAACGCGCCTCTGTCGCCCAAAGGCCGCGCCGAAGTCTTTCGCGCCAACGCGGAGACGTGCCGCGAGGAGTTGAAGGCGCTTCGGCCGCAACTGGCCCTGTTCTGGACCCAGGACGGCTTGACGCTGGGGCCCTGCTGGGCCGCGCACGTGATGTGGATCGCCTCAGTCCATTTCTTCTTCGACGATTCGGCGCTTCGATTCCGGCCGCGTTCGTTCGCCGGCGGCCCGCGCGGCGTCGTGGAGGCGCTGGCCGAGCGGACCTGGCGGCGCAGGGAAACCGTTGCGGCCCTTTCGCTTGAACACGCCGTGTGCGCCAGTCGTTCCGTGAGGGATTGGCTGGTCCAAGCGGGCTTGCCCGTGGCGCGGGCCGAAATCCTGCACCCCGGAGTCGATCTGCGCCGCTGGCCGCTGAAGCCCAACGCGGGGGCCGTTCATCATCCCGCGCGCCTCCTGTACATGGGGCCGCTGGAGCCGGGCGAGCGCGTTGAAATCCTGTTGCAGGCCCTGCGTCTGCTGGTTCGCGAGGAGCCGCATCGCGCGCTGCTGACGGTGGCCGGCGAGGGCGAGCCCGCGTACGTGGAGCGCCTGAAACGCGAGGCGAACGAACTGGGCGTCGGGAGCGACACCCTGTTCATGGGGCGCGTCGCGCCGGAGTCGATGGCCGCTCTCTACCGCGATCACGACCTGTTCGTGCGGGCCTCGACGCGCGAAGGCCGCTATTGCCCGCGGATCGTTGAGGCGATGGCCTGCGGCTGCCCGGTGGCGACGACCCAGTGCGGCGGGGGGACCGAGCCGCTGAAGCACGAAGGAAGCGCGTTGATCGTTCCGCGCGACGATCCCGCCGCCTTGTCGAGCGCGGTCTTTCGCTTGCTGCGCAACGCCGTTCTGCGCGGGAACCTGGTTCGCAGCGCGCGGCGTCTGGTGGACGAGCGGTGCGACTTCCGGGTCTGCATGGAGCCGTTCGAGAGTTATCTGCGCCAATGCGCGGAGCGGGGATGATGAGACAAATGACCGGACCATGCTCGTGTCATCTATCCTTCCGCTGTTCGTCCTCTCACGCCTTGCACAAATGATCCCGCGCGTAGGCCAGGCGCTTGAGCGCGCGCTCTTTGCCCAGCGCGTCGAGCACGTCGAAGAGGCCGGGGCTGGCGTCGACCCCGGTGAGCGCCACGCGGCAGGGCTGCATCAGTTTGGAGAAACTGACCTGCAGTCGTTCGGAGAGCGCGCGCAATTGAGGCTCGAGCGTTTCGTGATCCAGGGCCGGCGCCGCCGAGAGCAGTTGAATCCACTCGTTAAGAAGAGGGGCCGCGCCCTCCTTGCGCAGGTGCTTGGCCACCGCCTTCTCGTCGTGCTGGAATTCATCCGACAGGAAGTAGCGCAGGTTCTGCTGGAGCTGCGCGAGATTCCGTGAACGTTCGATCTGCAAGGCGATGATCTTGTCCAGCCAGCCGTGGTCGTAAGCCTCCACGTTCACCCCGTGCGCGGCCATGAACTCGCGCGCGCGCCGCGTGCTTTCGGCTTCGCCCAAGGCGCGGAAATGCACGCCGTTGAGCCATTGCAGCTTTTCCAGGTTGAAGATCGCTCCGGCCTTGTTGATCCGCTCGATGGAGAAGTTCTCGATCAACTGCTCGCGGGTGAGGAAATCGGTCTTGTCGTCGAGCGACCAGCCCAGCAGCGCCAGGAAGTTGACCATCGCCTCGGGCAAGTAGCCTTCGTCGCGATACGCCAGCACCGAGACCGCGCCGTGGCGCTTGGAGAGTTTCGCGCGGTCGGGGCCGAGGATCATCGGCACGTGAGCGAACCGCGGCGGCTCGTAGCCGAACGCGCGATAGAGCAGCAGGTGGCGCGGCGTGTTGGGCAGATGGTCCTCGCCGCGGATGACGTGCGTGATTCCCATGTCGTGGTCGTCGATGACGTTGGCGAAATTAAACGTCGGCATCCCGTCGGTGCGTGTGAGCACGAAATCGCCGAGCTGCGACCGGTCGACCTTGACCGTGCCGCGGATGAGATCCTCGACCGCCGCGACGCCTTCGTCGGGGACGCGCAGGCGCAGCACGTGCGGCTCGCCCGCGGCCGCCCGCCGCCCGGATTCCGCCGGATCGAGCGACGCGCACTTGCGGTCGTAGACGAAGAGTTTCTTCGCCGCCTTCGCCTCCTCGCGCAACGTCTCCAGGCGCTCGTTCGTGCAGAAGCAGCGATAGGCGTGCCCGGACTCGAGGATCTGGTCCGCGGCGGCGCGGTAGAGGTCGAGGCGCTTGGACTGGAAGTGCGGGCCTTCGTCCCAGTCCAGCCCCAGCCAGCGCAGGCCTTCGATAATCTGATTGATCGCTTCGTCGGTCGAGCGCGCCTCGTCGGTGTCTTCGATGCGCAAGACGAAGCGCCCGCCCTGGCGCCGCGCGAACAGCCAGTTGAACAGCGCCGTTCGCGCCCCGCCGACGTGGAGGTAGCCGGTGGGGCTCGGCGCGAATCGCACACGAATGGTTTCGGCCATTGGAGAACGCATCCTTTTTTCCGTGGATTCGCAGGGCGACCTTCAGGTCGCAGGGCTTTGCGCCGTCCCATGGGACTTATAAGACTTATAGGACCTATAGGACCTATGCCGCCTGAAGGTCGCGCTCCGAACTCATCCCAGCCCCAGCGAATGCCCCAGCCACTCAAACAGCGCGCCGAGCATGCCGACGAGCCATCGCAGCATCCGCGCCGGGTTGCCGATCCCGTAGCGCGCCCACATGATCGCGCCGAAGATCGCCCACAAACCGGCGGCGATGGCCAAC
This sequence comes from Candidatus Sumerlaeota bacterium, assembly GCA_026398515.1. Lineage (GTDB taxonomy): Bacteria > Sumerlaeota > Sumerlaeia > JAPLSS01 > JAPLSS01 > JAPLSS01. The sequence continues at coordinate 11,823 of JAPLSS010000418.1, forward strand.
CCGGCGAAGAACCGCCGTGCGCTGAAAACCCTCCCCGCCCGCGGCGTCGCGGTTGCGACCAGGCGCTGAAACTGGGCCGCCCCTTCCGCGCATTCCATGCCGCAGAACCATCCGTCGGCCGTCTGGATCACGCATTCGCGGCAGATCGGTTTGCCGCACCGCCGGCAGCGCGCCGCCGCGCTCTTCGACGGATGGCGATAGCAGGTGGCTGCCGCGGGGGCCGACATGGGCCGCGCCTCTCCTGCCCTGCGAATTTCAGCGGCGCATCCTTTCCCTCCGAGCTCACGTAAGTCAACGGAGCAATGCGGGAAACAATTTACCTTCGCCCGGCTCTCGTGTACCCTCAAGCCCGTGGGGTTAGGCTGAAGCATTCGATTCCGGCCGGAGCGCGCCGCCCATGGACAAACCCGAGGTCGTCCGCACCCTTCGCGAAATCGCCACGCTGCTCGAACTGCAAGAAGAGAATCCATTCAAAGCGCGCGCCTACGAGTCCGCCGCGCGTTCGATCGAAGGCGCGCCCGGCGACCTCGAAGCCTTGGTCGCGTCCGGCGATTTGTATAAGATCAAAGGCATTGGCGAAGGCATCGGCAAGAAAGTCGCCGAACTCGTCCAGACGGGCCGGCTCGGCTATTACGAGGACCTGCGCGCGAACGTTCCAATTGAACTGCTCGGGCTGCTGCGCATCCCGGGATTCGGCCCGAAAAAGGCGCGCGCGGCCTGGCAGACGCTCGGCATCGACGAGATCGACGAATTGGAGCAGGCGGCGCGCGACGGACGGCTGGCGAAACTGCCCGGTTTTGGGGAGAAGACCGCCCAGAACATCCTCGAAGGCATCGAGTTCGTCCGCAGCCATGGCGACCGGCATCTCTACTCCGAGGCCTGGGCCGCCGCCGCGCCGATCGTCGACGCGTTGCGCGAGTTGAAAGCCGTCCAGCGCATCAAGGTGGGCGGCAGTTTGCGCCGCCGGCGCGAGACGATCAAAGACATCGATATTGTCGTTTCCACCGGCAAGCCGCGCACGGTCATGGACCGGTTCGTCGCGCTGGGCGGCATCGAGCGCGTGGTGGCGCATGGCGAGACGAAAAGCAGCGTCACGCTGGCTGGCGGCATCAATTGCGACCTGCGTTGCGTCAGCGACGCGCAGTATCCATTCGCGCTTCACTACTTCACCGGCTCCAAGGATCACAACGTGGCCATGCGCCGGCGCGCCCAGGGGATGGGCCTGAAGATGAACGAATACGGCCTGTTCCCCGACGGCGCCGAGTCCTCGCTGGAGTGCGCCGACGAACAGGCCGTGTTCGCCGCGCTGCAACTGCCGTGGATTCCGCCCGAACTGCGAGAGGACACGGGCGAAATCGAGGCGGCGGCTAACGGGGAATTGCCCGCGCTGATCGAAACCGGCGACATCCGCGGGATGATCCACTTCCACACGACCGAAAGCGACGGCGTCTGCGCGCTGGAGGACATGGCGCGAGAAGCCGAACGCCTGGGCTATGCCTACGCCGGCGTGTGCGACCATTCGCAGTCGGCCGCCTACGCGCGCGGGCTGAAACCCGATCAGGTCCTGCGCCAACGCGAGGAGATCGAGAAGGTTCAGAAGAAATTCAAAAAGCTGCGCCTCCTGCACGGCATCGAATCGGACATTCTGGCCGAGGGGGCGCTGGATTATCCGGAGTCGATTCTGAAGACGCTGGATTTCGTCGTCATTTCGATCCACAGCCGCTTCGGGATGCCGAAGGCCGACATGACGAAGCGCATGATCGCCGCCATTGAGAACCCCTACGCCACCATTCTCGGCCATCCGACGGGGCGGCTCCTCCTGCAACGCGACCCGTATGAACTGGACATGGACGCCGTGCTCGAAGCCGCCGGGCGCGCGCGGGTGGCCCTCGAAATCAACGCGCATCCCATGCGCCTGGACCTCGATTGGCGCGAATGCCGCAAGGCCAAAGCGCTGGGATGCCGCTTCGCCATCTGCCCCGACGCGCACAACACCGAAGGGATCGCCGACGTGCCGTACGGCGTCGGCGTGGCGCGCAAGGGGTGGCTGACGCGCGAGGACGTGCTCAACTGCCTGACCGCCGAGGAGTTCGTGCAATGGAAACGCGTCGAAGCGAAACCGAAGAAGAGGACCCGGAAATGAGCAAATCCTTCCTCGAAGGGCGGCGCCCCTGTCCGGCTTCGGGCGGGCGGCGATACGCCTTGACCGGCGCCGAAAAGTGCTGGGAATTCATGACGCCGGAGGAGCGCAAGGCGTTCAGCGAGGCGCTGCGCGAAGAGGCCAAGTGGGGCAAGGATTTCTCGGGCCGCATGCTGGAGGAGGTCGATTTTTCCGGCGGCGATTGGTCGGACTGCGATTTCTCCGGCGCCAATCTGCGCAACGCCGATTTCCGCGGGGCGAACCTGCGCAAGGCCATCCTGCGCGGCGCCATGGCCGAGGGCGCGGACTTCTCCGGCGCGAACCTGGAGGAGGCCGACCTGGAATTCGCCCATCTGGGGCGGGCCAATCTCGAAGGCGCGCGGCTGGCGGGCGCCAACGTGCAGCGGGCCAACCTGGTCGGGGCGCACGCGCGCGGCGCCGATTTCCGCAAGGCGAAACTCTACTACTCGCGCACCGGGGCGGGCGACTTTCGCGACGCCGACTTCACCGGCGCCGACATCGAGCGCTCGATTTTCCGCGCCGCCGACCTGCGCGGCGCGCAACTGAAGGACGCCACCGGCCAGGCCAACTTCGAACGGGCGAAGAAGCAGTGAGAATTGGAGTGTAGGGAGTCCCGCCTTTAGGCGGTTCATTAGCGGAATCAGCAATTGCCGGCGTCCATTCGATTCGACGCATTCCGCCTAAGAGCGGGACTCCCTACACTCCATTCAGGAGGAGAACTCCGATGATTTTCCAGCACTTCCTTCTCGACTCGAACGAGTCGAACCTCTACGTCATCGCCTGCGAAGAGACGCGCGAGGCCGCCCTCATCGACGCTGGCGCGTTCGATCCGCGCGTCGTCGACTTCGTGCGCGAACGCGGGCTGCGGGTGAAGGCCGTCCTGGTGACGCACGGCCACTGGGACCATACCGGCGGGTTGGATCGCTACCTCAGAGCGTTCGGCTGCCGCGCCCTGGGCTCCCCGGATGTGCGCGACGGCCAGGTCATCGAAATCGGCCGCCTGACCATTCGCGCGCTGACGACCACCG
>JAPLSS010000584.1 GCA_026398515.1 Candidatus Sumerlaeota bacterium
CGCGCTGGCCCACAAGCCGCTTGCCCTGCTCATCATGTTGGGAATCGTGGCGGCGGGAGCGCTCGCTTACTGGCTCGTTGAGATTCGCGCCACCCAAGGCGTTGCCGGATCAGGCCGGGAATGAACCGCTGTCCGGCGACGGGGAAGCCGCGCGGACCGTCTACCTCTCCACGCCCTTCGCCCGGTCGCGATCCTCCCAGGCGGGCTTCTTCATCCATTCCGCCACTTCGGCGCGGTAGGCCGCTTCCACGGCGCCGAGGTCGTCCGAAATCCTGTCCTTCAACACGCCCAAATCCTTCAGGCGGCGCAAGAGCGACCAGGCGAGGATGCGATGGCCGATCTCGTTGGGGTGCTGGTCCCACGGCCACACCCACAGTTGCTCGGGTTTCAAGCCGAACTCCTCGACCGCGCCCACGATGTCGGCCGTGCAGTCGATTTGCAGACCGCCGCACTTCTTGCCCAGGGCCAGGAACTCCGCGAGTTCGTCGGGCTGGGCCTTGCGCGTCTGAAAGTGTTCCGGCTTGAGATCGGTCGGCGCCACGAATTGCACGAAGGCCGCGCCGTCGTCCCGCGCCGACCGCGCGATTTGCCCCAGGGCCCGCTCGACGGCCTCGTCGCCCCACAGCGCGCGGAACTCCTCGGGAAACTGGTCCGCGGGAAACGCGAAATGCTGCCGCCCCCCGAGGTCGGCCGTCACAGGCGCCTCGAACAACTCGCGGGTCAGGGGGATGCCCCTCAAGCGATCGAGCAGAAAACTGCGCCGCAGCGACCAGGGGTTCCTCTTGCGGGCGAGGAAATTCGGCAGGTCGCGGTCGTTTGCGACGCTTTGGATCAGAACCGCGTCGGGGCCGTACTTGCGCCCCTTGCGCTCGTATTGCGCCGCCTCCATCGCCGCATTGTAGCCGGGGACGCCGAAGTTCAGGACTTCGAACCGCACGCCTGGCCGGGCCGCCAAGTTCAAATAGCGCTCCAGCAGCTTGGGGTAATTCTCCTCGTCGCCGACCCCCCAGCCGAAGGCGATCGAGTCGCCCAGCGCGGCGATGCGAAACACGTCCGGCGGCTTTGGGATCAGGAACGCGCGATCGCGCATGCCGTCGGCGTTGATCGTGATGGGGCGTTGATAGTATTCGCTGAGTTGATCGCCTTTGACGTTGGGCGTTAGTTCATACACGAGATCCGGCCAGGCGCTGGCCCGGATGTAGTCGTTCAGGTGGCTGGGCTTTCCGCCCAACAGGCGCGGGGCGTTGCGGAACGTCTGGTAGTTGCTTCGGTCCAGCGACGCCACGATCCGCAGCGCGATCTCCAGGATCAGCAAACCGATGAAAAGGCCCGCGAGGAGAGCGAGGACTTTGAGATCGATTTTGCGGACGACGAGTTTCATCGGGCATCTCGTGACGCAGGCTTTCCAGCCAGAGGTGTATGAAGGTTTAGCCTGCTTCAGCAGGCTCCCCTTTGCCCCCGGCTTCAGCCGGGGGGAAAGAGCAGATTGACCTGGAGGGGAGCCGCCTGAAGGCGGCTAAGCCCATTGGGGTGTTTCCAACATCGCATTGGAGCCATCGCCCAACTGGTTTGATCGACTCCATTTCAAGTTTCGAGGTGTTTCCACCATCGCATTGGCGCCATCGCCAGACGCAAGAGACCCGGGACTGCAGGCATTGACATCGGTCAAACCGTTAGACACCTCTGGCTTTCCAGCCTGTGCGTTAATCCAACTCACACTCCGACATGCACGACTGGAAAGCCTGCGCCACGAGCGTGAAGCTTGCAATCTTGCCTTGGCGGCGCCTGAATAGGGACGAACGCATCAACACGCATTTCCCGTCACGGAGGAAAGGAACCATGAAGCCCTTTGCCGCCGCTTCGTTCCGACTGGGCGCGCCGCTGCTGGGCCTGACGGCGCTTTTCTTGGCTGGGGTCGAAACCGCCGGCGCGGTCGACGAGACCACGCCGGGCTGGTTTCCGTTCGTCATTCCTTCACTCGACTCCTCGAAGACGCCCCTCGATCTGTCGTTCCTCAACCCCGACCCGGCCGGCGCCAAGGGCCGCGTTCGCGTGGCCGACGGCCACTTCGTCGACGGCGCGGGCCAGCGCATCCGGTTCCTGGGCACGAACGCCACCTTCGACGCCGCGTTGCCGCCGAAGGACCTCGCGCCGCAAGTGGCCGCCCACCTGCGCAAACTGGGCATCAATCTGGTGCGCTTCCACCACCTCGACTCCAGCGCCTCGCCGCGCGGCATCCTTCAGAAGGACAAGAAGACGTTCGACCCCGAGATGCTCGACCGCCTCTTCTTTTACATGAACGAGCTGAAAAAGAACGGCGTCTACATCAACATCAATCTGCACGTCGGGCGCCACTACCCGGGCCTGCCCTCCGATCTGCCCTACGCGTTTCGGATGGGCAAGGTCGTGGACCGATTCTATCGGCCCCTCCTTGACATGCAAAAAGAATATGCGCGCGAACTGCTGGCGACGAAGAACCCGTACAGCGGCTTCCCACTGGCCAAGGACCCCGCCGTGCTGACCGTCGAGATGAACAACGAGAACACGCTGATCGACGCCTCGCCGGCCGACCTCGACGCGTTGCCCGACCCGATCCGGCCGTTCCTCGTGGGGCTGTGGCGCGAATGGCTGACCCGGCGCTATCCCAGCGACGAGGCGTTGCGGAAGGCATGGTCCGAGGGTCTGGCGCCGTCGGGCGCGGAGATGCTCCAAAACGGGGATTTCGCGGCGGGGCTGGCGCCGTGGTCGGTTCAGAAGATGCCGCCCGTCGAAGCCGTGGTGGAAGTCCGCCCAAGCGAAGGCCCCGAGGGAGCGCCCGCGCTCGTCGCCCAGATCACCAAGCCGGGCAGTCTGAACTGGGCGTGCCAGGTTCACTACAATGGACTGACCCTGAAGGATGGGGCGCCGTACTCGCTTTCCTTCGACGCCTTCGCGCCGAAGAAAGGCTCCCTCTCGGTCAGCGTCATGAAGGATCACGAACCCTACGGCTCGGTCGGCCTTCGGACCAACGCGAGCGTCGGGCCGCAATGGAAGCATTTCGAGCACTCGTTCGTGACGAAGGGAGTAGAAGGGACCTCGCGCATCAGTTTCAACTTCGGCGGCGAGCCGTTCGAGGCGCGGATCGCGCGCGTCTCCCTGCAGCCCGGCAGCGGCGCGACGTACGACCGGGTGAACTCCGCCACGCGCGCCGCCGCCGATCTGCCGAAGGGGTCCGCGTCGCGGAACCAGGAACGCGACTTCAAGATGTTCCGCTTCGAGACCGAGCGCGCGAACTCGCGGGAGTTGGCCGACTACCTGCGCAAGGACCTGGGAGCCGAAGCCTCGATCGTCGACACGCAAGCGAGCTACGGCGCCTTGGCCGGCGTGTACCGCGAAGCCGCGATCAGCGACCAGATCGACATGCACGCCTACTGGCAGCACCCCCAGTTTCCGGGCAAGCCGTGGGACCCGGTCAACTGGCGGATCAAGAACACGCCGATGTCGGCGGACCCGAAGGGCGGGACTCTCGTGGACCGGGCGCGCCTGCGGCTCCAGGGGAAGCCCTTCACCATGAGCGAATACAACCATCCGTTCCCCAGCTTCTATGAAGTGGAAATGTTCCCCATGTACTCGACCTTCGGCTCGTTCCAGAATTGGGACGCCATCTACCAGTTCACCTATCGCAACAATGGGACGGAGTGGGACAACCGGAAGTCGAGCGGCTTCTTCAATCTCGACGGCAACTCGGGACAACTGGCGTTCGCGCCGTTCGCCGCGCTCACGTTTCGGACCGGCGCGTTCGAGACGAACGAGCCGCCCGCCGTGTTGGAGATCCCCGCGGACGGCGTGAAGTTCCTGGAAAACCTGGAGAGTTGGAATGTGGACTCGTTGTGGGCGCAGGCCGGGGCGCCCGACCTGCTGGCTCTCCATACCCCCATCGCGCTGGAGTTGAAGGACGGGATCGACGCGCCGACGCCGCGGGCGCCGAAGGGGATGGAGTGGAAGAACATGGTTTCGATGCAAGGGCCGATCCAATGGGACGCCGAGAACTCGGTCTACCAGGCCGTGTCGGACCGCTCGATTGCGTTGACCGGCGCCATCGCCGATCCGACGCGCGCGTGGAAGATGGGGCCGTTCCGCCTGACGCTGGAGAAGACCTCCAACGGCTATGCGACCTTCGCCGCCGCCACGCTGGACGGCCGGTCGTTCGTGGACTCGGAGAAGATCCTCCTCGTGCTGGCCAACCGCGAGGAGAACACCGGCATGGGATGGAACGAGGACCACACGAGCGTCGGCAAGAACTGGGGCCAGGCGCCGCTGCTCGTCGAGGGCGTGAAGGCGACGCTCGAAGTCCCCGCCTCAATGCAAGTCGAGTCTTACGCCCTGGACGCCACGGGCGGGACGCCGACGCTCGTGGAAGCGCAGGTCGGGGGAAGCATGAACACGTTCGCCCTGCAAGAGAAGACGCTGTGGTATCTGCTGACGAAACGCCGGGGGGCATAGCGCGATCTACGAAAGGCGGCTCCGGCTCGGGATTTCCAAGCCCATTCCGGCAATCGACGCGCCGGCCAAGGCCGGGCCGGGCGCGCAACCGCCTTTTCGAGGATTTGGCCTGATGTCTTCTGACCGCGCGGAACTGGAGCGGCAATACGCGCTGGAGCGCGAATTCCACCATCGCATTCTGGCGGAATCCGACGCCGGGAAGCGTCGCGCGTTGTACGCCGAAGCGTACCGTCGGTTATACGCGGAGTTCCTCTGCAAAGACCCTCGCCGAATCGCGTTCGGCCATCAACCGTATTACGAGGCCATGCTGCGGCCATTCGTCGCGCGGCGCGTCGTGGTGGATTTTGGCTGCGGCTTGGGGGCCTCCGCCTTCGATCTGGCGCGCCACGCCTCGCGGGTCATTGGCTTCGAGGTGGACGAGAGCCTCGTCCGTCAGGCCGCGCAGGGGGCGCGGTCCCTGGGCTTGGCGAACACCGAGTTTCGCGTGCTGACCGAGGGGCGAATAGGCCTGCCGCCGCGGTCCGTGGACGTGGTGTTCAGCAGCGACGTGGCAGAGCATTTGCACCCGGGAGATTTCCAGGAATTCCTGAGAGATTCCTTCCAGTCGCTTCGCCCCGGCGGCTGGGCGATCTGTTTCACGCCTCACCGCGCCTATGGGCCGCACGACGTGTCTGGCAGCTTCCTGCCGAAGGGGGCCGAGGCCCAGGGGCTTCACGTGCACGAATACGATTTCATCGAGATTCGCCAGGCGTTTCGCGACGCCGGCTTCCAGAGAATCTATACCGCCGGGCTGAGTCCCCGAATTCTGGCGCAGTGGCGATTGGCCGGCCTGTTCCGATTCCTTCGACGGAGAATCGAAACGACGATGTGGTTAGAGCAGACTCGATTGCGCCGGAGCGGGTTCTGCGCCGGGATGCTGGAACTGACTTCGATCTATCTGATTGCGCGAAAATCGTAGCGTTGTTATATAGGCCCTACTGGCTCCTGATCCGCGGCGTCGGCGGGCTGCCGCCCTACAATCCGCCGAATGCGAGTCTGTATGGCTTCGCCTACGTCGCCGTGCCCTGACCAGGGCAAGATTGAGTTCGTCGTCCCGCCTTCAGGCGGAGTATAACCACAACGGCGTGCGACGAAGACCGCCTGAAGACCAATGGCGGCATAGGTTTTGCGCCATAAGGGCTGTTTATTGGCTTCTCCGGGGATTTATGCAAAACCTATGCCGCCACAGCCGGCGGGACTCCGAACTCAGGAGCGAGGATGAGCGCCTCTTCGGAACAGACACGCGAAAGCGGCAGGTTTGGATTCGGCGCCAATTGGCGCGCCTTTCTGGCCACTGTGGACGAGGCGCGCATCGCCGCGGCGCAAGACTCTTTGCGGCAGATGCTGGACCTGGATGATCTCTCGGGCAAAACGTTCCTGGACATCGGCGCCGGCAGCGGCTTGTTCAGTCTCGCGGCCCGGCGATTGGGCGCCGCGGTGCGCTCTTTCGACTACGACCGGCAATCGGTGGCCTGCGCGCGCGAGTTGAAACGCCGCTACTATCCCGGGGACGCATCATGGGAGATTGAGGCTGGCTCGGCCCTGGATGCCGCTTACTTGGAAGGGCTCGGCCAATTCGACATTGTATACTCCTGGGGCGTGCTCCATCACACGGGCGATCTATGGAAGGCCGTCGATCTGGCCGCCGACCTGACCAAGGAAGGCGGGATTTTATTCATTGCCATCTATAACGATCAGGGGGGCGCCAGCCGAAGATGGCTCGCGGTCAAGCGGCTCTATAACAACTTGCCTTCCTTTCTTCAGCCGGCGCTGGCGATTCCGATCGCGGCGGCTTACGAGTTTAAGTATGCCCTCGTTCGGCTCGTCCGGGGCAGAAACCCTCTGCCGTTCGCCGATTGGAGGCAACGGGAGCGCGAGCGCGGCATGTCCGTTTGGCGCGATTGGGTGGATTGGTGCGGCGGGCTGCCGTTTGAAGTGGCCAAGCCGGAACGAGTGATCCTCCCCCTGCTCAAGAAAGGGTTTCGTCTGAAGAACCTCGTGACCTGCGGAGGCAGCTGCGGGGCGGAAGGACAGGCTCGCGCGGTGAGCGAGGGTCTGGTCGCGCGCGGCCATGAAGTCGCCGTCCTGACGCAGCCCGTTCCCGGTTCGCCCGAAGAAGAGATCATCGGCGGCGTGCGCGTGCTGAGGCGGCTGAAGGCGCTGGCGCTCGGGCCGCTGTGGGGTCTGACGTTCATGGCGTCCGTCTATCGTGAGCTGCGGCGACTGGGGAATTGGGCCGGCGTCATTCACTGCCATCAGATTTACCTGCACTCGGCGGTGGCGGCGCGGTGGCGCAGGCGGCAAGGCCCTCCAGTGATCTGCAAGGCATTGTACCCTGGCGTGGGGGGCGATTTGGCGCGGCTGGCCGATCTGCGCGCGGGCCGGATTCTGATGACGTGGGCCAAACGCCTGGACCGCGTCATCGCGATCTGCCGGCCGATCGAAGAGGACTTTCATGCCTGGGGGTTTCCGCCGGAGCGGATTGTGCGTATTCCTAATTCAGTTGATGTTGCTGTATTTCATCCAGACTCGGAGGCGGCGGCCGCAACGGACGAATGGCTTTTCGCGGGTCGCCTGGCTCATCAGAAAGGGCTCGACGTCTTGTTGGAAGCGATCGGCGCCGCGCGCGCGACCGGTCGAGCGATTCGCGTCGCGCTGGCGGGCCAAGGGCCGTCGGAGGGGCAGTTGCGCGCCAAGGCCCAGACGTTGGGGCTTTCGGATGCGGTTCGGTTCGTGGGGGCGATTCCGGGAATGACGCCTCTCTATCAGCAATCCAAAGGCGTCCTCCTTCCCTCCCGCGGCGAGGGGTTGTCGAACGTGCTGCTCGAAGCGCTGGCGTGCGCCAAGCCGCTGATCGCGACCGACGTCGGCGGCACGCGCGAAGTCCTCGAAGGCGACACCCCGATCGACGAAGAGGCGTTGCGCGCGCGCGGATTCGTCTGGGCGCGCCACGGGATTCTCGTGCGGCCCGAAGACCCCGGGGCGCTCGCCGGCGCGATCCTGGCCGCCGAAGCCGATCCCGGGCGCGCCGCCGCATGCGCCCGCGCCGGCTGCGATTTCGTCCGCATCCACTATTCCAGGGACGCCGTCCTTGACAAACTCGAGCAACTCTATCAAGACTTGACGTTCCGGCGGGAAAAGCGCTGAGCATCGCGGCGGTTCCTGGGAGCGCGGACGGCGTAAATAGCGCCGAAAGGACCCGAGGGACGTAAGGGACCTAAAGGACCTCCGTGTCCTTTGAGTCTTTTAGCTCTTTTAGGTCCTTTGGGAGCCGGCCAAACCATCGGCGCTCCCAGGTAGCCGTGCCATGTCGAATGGGAACACCGATGGACACACCGGTTCCTTTGGCGGCCTTCGAAGCCCTTTGCGCCGCGATCCAGTGGAACGAGCAGGGCTGGGTCTGCGCCGTGACGCAGGACGCCGACTCGGGCGAGATGCTCATGCAGGCGTGGATGGACCGCGAGGCGCTGCGCAAGACGCTGGAGACCGGCAAGGTTCATTATTATAGCCGATCGCGGAAGAAGCTGTGGTTCAAAGGCGAGACCTCCGGCCACGTGCAGGAACTGCGCGAGCTGCGTATCGACTGCGACGGCGACACGCTCCTGGTGCGCGTGAAACAACGCGGCGCCGCCTGCCATGAGGGCTATTTTTCGTGCTTTTACCGCAGACTCGGCGCGAAAGGCCTGGAGACGGATCGAGAGCGCCTGATCGATCCGAATGCGGTGTATCGGACGAGCTGAAGGAAGTGTCGAAATTGCCGATTGCCGATTGTCGATGGAACGACCATAACTCACCACAAAGACACGAAGGCGCAAAGGAGGTCTCCCCTTCGTGTCTTTGCGCCTTTGTGGTGGGTCTTTGCCGTTCAATCGGCAATCGACAATCGGCAATCGGCAATCTCGAATGCTGATCGGCGGTTTTCCAACCATGCCCACCATCCACCCCAGCCGTGAGGAGTTTCGCAAGCGTTCCGCCAACGGCAACCTCGTGCCGGTCTGGCGCGAAGTGCTGGCCGACATGGAAACGCCCGTGTCCGCGTTTCGCAAGCTGGGCGATTCGGATTACGCGTTCCTCCTGGAAAGCGTCGAGCAGGGGGAGAAAATCGGACGCTACTCGTTTCTCGGCGCCGACCCGAAGATCCTCTTCAAGAGCAAGGGCGCCGAGGTCCAGATTCATTACCTGCCCGACGACGAGGACTTCTGCGCCAGCGACGCGCCGCTCGATGAATTGCGCGGTTTCATGTCGCGCTATCGCCCGGTGGCCGATCCCGCGCTGCCGCCCTTCGTCGGCGGAGCGGTCGGCTATATCGCCTACGACACAATCCGCACGCTGGAAAAGCTGCCCGACGCGAACCCCGACGACCTGCGCCTGCCGGATTGCTTCTTCATGATCACCGACACGATGGTCATCTTCGACCACGTGCGCCGGCGCATGATCCTGCTGGCCAACGCCCACGTCCGCAACGACGTCGACGAGGCGTACGACGAGGCCGTTCACCGCATCGACGTGCTGGCCGGACGCATCGCGCGCCCGCCGATTCCGCGGGACGAAGAGGAGCCGGAGGAAGCTCCGCCTCCGCCGGCCGAGCGCGCCGCGTTTCAATCCAACTTCACTCGCGAGGACTACGAAACCGCCGTGCGCAGGATCGTCGACTACATCCATGCCGGCGACGCGTTCCAGGTCGTCTTCTCGCAGCGCTTCCAGCGGCCGGTGGCGTGCGACGCCTTCGACGTCTACCGGGCGCTGCGGGCGATCAACCCTTCGCCTTACAACTTCTACCTCAAGTTCGGCGACCTGCGCCTGATCGGCTCCAGCCCCGAAATCCTGTGCCGCGTGCAGGGCGACAAGGTCTCCATCCGCCCCATCGCCGGGACGCGGCCCCGCGGCGCCACGCCGGACGAGGACCTGCAACTGGAGAAGGAACTGCTCGCCGATCCCAAGGAATGCGCCGAACACATCATGCTCGTCGACCTGTGGCGCAACGACGTCGGGCGGGTGGCGCGCTTCGGCACGGTCGCGGTCGAAGACCTGATGGTCATCGAACGCTACAGCCACGTCATGCACATCGTCTCCAGCGTGACGGGACGCCTGCGTCCGGGCCTCGACGCCTATGACGCGATCAAGGCGACCTTCCCGCACGGAACGGTCAGCGGGGCGCCGAAAATCCGCGCCATGGAGATCATCGACGAGTGCGAGAAATCGCGCCGCGGCCCGTACGCCGGCTGCGTCGGCTACTTCTCCTTCGACGGCAACTGCGACACCTGCATCACCATCCGCACCCTGCTGATCAAGGAAGGGATGAGTTGGGTGCAGGCCGGAGGCGGGATCGTGGCCGACAGCGACCCCGCGACAGAATACCAGGAGACCGTCAACAAAGCCTCGGCCCTCTTCCGCGCCGTCGAATTCGCGGAGCAGGGGTTGGATGTGTGATTACTCGGAGGATCTCACGCAGAGGCGCAAAGCGGCCCTGTTCGCGCAACGAGTTGATGTCTCTGCGCCTTCGCGCCTCCGCGTGAGACGCTGTTGTTGTTCATCACCCTACTTCAGCAAAGGAGAATCAAACCATGCTGGGACGCGCGAAAATCACCATCGTTGGCGCGGGGAACGTCGGCGCCACCACCGCCCATTGGTGCGCTTCGAAGGAACTGGGCGACATCGTCCTGGTAGACATCATCGAGGGCGTGCCGCAGGGCAAGGGCCTCGACCTCTATGAGGCCAGCCCGGTCGAAGGCTTCGACTGCAAGATCGTCGGCTCGAACGATTACGCCGCCACCGCCAACTCCGACGTCGTGGTCATCACCGCCGGCCTGCCGCGCAAGCCGGGCATGAGCCGCGACGACCTGCTGTTCAAGAACGCCGAGATCGTCGGCGGCGTCACGCGCGAGATCGCCAAACACAGCCCGAGCGCGATCCTCCTCATCGTCTCCAACCCGCTGGATGCGATGGTCCAGGTCGCTTACAACGTCTCGCGCTTCCCCAAGAACCGCGTGATGGGCATGGCGGGCATTCTGGATACGGCGCGCTACCGGGCGTTCCTCGCCGAGGCGATCGGCGTGTCGGTCGAGGACATCCAGGCGCTGGTGCTCGGCGGCCATGGCGACGACATGGTCCCGCTTCCTTCGTACACGACCGTCAGCGGCATCCCGGTCACGCAGCTCATCGACAAGAAACGACTGGACGAGATCATCGCGCGCACGCGCGGCGGCGGCAGCGAAATCGTCAACCTGCTCAAGACGGGCAGCGCCTTCTACGCGCCCGGCGCCGCCGCGTGCCAGATGGTCGAGGCCATCGTGCGCGACAAGAAGCGGGTGCTCCCCTGCGCGGCGTATCTCGACGGCGAATACGGCGAACGCGGCGTGTTCGTCGGCGTGCCGTGCGTCCTGGGCGCGAAGGGCGTCGAGCGGATCATCGAGGTCCACATGACGCTGGAAGAGAAGGAAATGCTGCGCGTCTCGGTGCAGCACGTGCGCGAGAACTGCGCCAAGCTGCCGAAATAGCGGAAGCGGCGGGCGGATGACGGGGGCAGCATGGACGGAGTGGGCGCGATGGACAGAGTGGACTGAATGGACTCG
>JAPLSS010000959.1 GCA_026398515.1 Candidatus Sumerlaeota bacterium
ATCCGGGTGGCCATCGACGACCTGGCCCCGAACGAACGCCACTATCTCGTGGAAAGCCACCTGATCAGCGCCGAGATGGAAAAAGGCGGCGCGGGGCGCCTCGTCTTCTTCTCGCCCGACATCCGCATGTCCCTCCTCGTCAACGAGGAAGACCATCTGCGCCTCCAGTGCTTCCGCGCGGGGTTCCGCCTGCACGAGGTGCTGGACGCCCTGAACGAGCTGGATGGCGAGCTCGACGCCAGCCTCGATTTCGCCTTTCACGAGCAGTTCGGCTATTTGACGGCCTGCCCGACGAACGTGGGCACGGGCCTGCGCGTCTCGGTCATGCTGCACCTGCCGGCCCTGGTGATGACCAACACGGTCGAGGAGATCATCCAATACGTGCCGCAGTCGGGCTTCACCGTGCGCGGCTTCTACGGCGAGAACTCCGAGTTTCTCGGCGACTTCTTCCAGATTTCCAACGAGGTGACGCTGGGCAAGACCGAGGATCGCATTTGCATGGAGCTGGAGAAACTGGTCCTGCAGGTCATCGAGAAGGAGCAGGGCGCGCGCGCCAGCCTGTTCGACGAAAAGCGGATCAAGATCGAGGACACGGTCTGGCGCGCCTATGGCACCCTGACCAACTCGCGCATGCTCTCCTCGCGCGACGCGCTGCAGTTGCTCAGCCGGCTGCGCCTGGGGATCGAACAGGGCTTCTTCGCCAAGTTGACCCACGCGCAATTGAACCGGCTGATGATCGAAGTCCAGCCCGCCCACTTGCAAATCGCCGGCCGCGCGGCGCTGGACGAAGAGGCGCGCGACGTGGCCCGCGCCGCCCTCCTGCGCCAAAAACTGTCCGGGATTTGCGAGAGTCAAAACTAGAAATGCGGAATGCGGAGTTTAGGTTCGGAGTGCGGGGTTCGGAGTGCGACGTTGAGCCCCCCGAAAATCGAACTCCTGTCCAGCAAAGACGCTTGCCCGGCGTGTGATTCGTTGCGGTTGAACTCCGCACTCCGCACTCTGCACTCCGCACTCCGAACTCCGCACTCTGCACTCCGCACCTGTTCCCTACCACCTCGTCTTCTTCCCTCTGAGGTCCACGTCCACGTACGGCGTATCCGGGAGTTTCGGGTCCTTGCGGCCGCGCATGACGCCGATGCCGCCGAACAGGCGCAGGCGGTCCTGCGTCTCTTCGCAAATGTCGGCCAGCACGTCGGCGTCGTTCGAGGTGATCTTGCCGTCGCCGTCCAAGTCGTCGATCAAGCCGTCGCCATTGCCATCGACGATGATCGAAGCGCCGTCGCCGTATTGATTGCGCGTGTAAACAGCGTATTTGACTCCCACGGTTTCCAGGCGCGCGCGGTCGTTGGGCGAGAGAAAGCCGCGCAGAATCCTGATCGGGCGGGGCTGCGGACTCTCGGCTTGGACCGCCAGGCGCAACGCTTCGAGGAAAGCCACCAACCGCGGCTCCAGCGCGATGAAGTGCGTCTTGCCGGCTTCCTCAAAGGGCGAGAACTCGCCAAGCGTGAAGCTCGGCGAAACCTTCAGCTTAGCCGTTGCCGGAGTCACCTGGATGAACCACTTCGGCGGCGCGTAGAGTTCGGCGTTGTCTTTGACAATCGAAGGGGCGTCCGGGGCGGCGGGATTGGGGTAGACGCCGATTGGATAGCCTTCGATGGCCTCGTCTTTCTCGGCGTTGAACGGGTACAGGACGCAAACGTTCAGCTCGATGGCGGCTTCGGCCTGGTCCTCGGATTCGCCCGCCTTCGCGTCGCCCTTCGCCTCGCGCACGGAGCGCGAGGTCTTGCGGCTGAACGTGAGCTTGCGCCAGCCCGACTGCTTCGGCGCTTTCCAGACGATCCCGTCGTCGAGAACGCCGGTCAGCGCCCCGCCCGTCATGCCCACGGAGAGTTGATGGGTGGTCTGAATCTCGTAACTCGACGCCTGCGCGGCCGCGCCCGGCTTGCCCGGCGCCTTCCACTCTTGTCCGGAACCCGATGGGCGAACATGGATGCGCAGTTCCTCGTCCGGCCGGGCAAATAGCGCAAAACCCGACTGCAGAGCGCCGCGGTCGTCGATCTCCACCTGCATCTCCGGCGCCGGGGCGGAAGCCGGCGCCGACGACGCGGCCTCGGCGCCGCCGGCCATTCGCACGGCGGCAAGAGAAAGCGCCGCAAGCGCAAACCGTCTCACGTCACGAAGAGCCATCATCGCGAAGCCTCGTTTGAGAAAGATTCGGAAGGGAATTATCGCAAAAAGAAGACAAGGCGCACGGCAAAAAGGTTGGCTCGCGTTTTTCGTGGCGTAGGCTTTCCAGCCTGCGCCTTGTCCAATCGAGCATTCGCCGCGGCGCAGACTGGAAAGCCTACGCCACGAAACACCCCGGAACGGCCTCAGCCCTTCAGTTTCTCCTCGCGCAAGCGGCGGGCTTCCGACAGCAGATTGCGCGCTTCCTTGTCGTCCGGCCGCAGCGACGTGGCCACCGTGAAGCAATGAATCGCCCGCTGATAGTCGGCGGCGCCCATCGCTTCGCGCCCCTTGGCCATCTGTTCGGCGAACAGCGACTCTTCCATCTCGGCGGCGGCCGTATCGGCCTGGGCGTCTTGCTCCGGCATGTCCGAAACCTTCGTGTCTTCCAGGTCGGTTAGCGCGCCCACCCCGGGCGGCGGCGTGCGTTCGGAGGGCTTCGTGTCCTCCAGCTCCACGTCGAGCGACGAGGAGGGCGTAGCGGAGGGCGAACTGCCCTTCGACTTTTTGGTCGATTCGCCGGCCGTCGACTCTTCCGATTCCGTTCCGGGTTCGGCGGGCCGCGTTTCGGCGCGGGTGGGCGTTTCGAACAAGATGTCTTCATACTGCCGCGCGAAGCCCTCGGTTCGCGACAACACCTCTTCGGAGGGCGCGGGCGGCGGCGTAAACTCCTCCGTCAAGCCCAACACGTCGAGGTGGGGCGCCGGCGTCGAAGGCCTCGCGCCGCCGAACGGCGTGGGCGTCGGCTCGGGGATCGCCAAATCCTCCAGGCTCAGCCCCCCGGTCGATTCTTCCTTGTCCGGTTCTTCGAGCCGAGGCTTCTTGGCCTGAGGCGCGGCCGGCGGCGGAACCAAAATATCGGGCAGCTCGAGATCCGACAGGGTAATGCCGGAGGTCGATTCCTCCGGCTTCTCCGGGGGCGCGACGGACACTGCCGGTTTCGCCAACTCCGGCGTTGGCGGCTTGGGCGCTTCCGTGGGAATGAAACTCAACAGATCGTCGATTTCGCTCGAAGGGGCGGAGGCCGGCTGGGGCAAGGCGGTTTCGCCAGCGCCGAGGGTTTCATCCGCCGGCTTCGTCGACGCGCCGCCGAACGTCTCCAGATCGAATTGCGGCTCGGCGGCGCCTGTGGTTTCCTTGAACAAGTCGTCGAGCAGGCCGGCGTCCGTGTCGGTCAAGCGGCTTTCCGACGGGGCGAGCTCGTCTTCCGCGGCGGGCGCCGCCTGGGGAGCGACCGACTCGGCGTCCAGAAGCGAGAACTCGTCGCGCGGCGCGACGGGCGTCTTGACGGTCGGCTCGAAGGGGGCGGCAACCCGAAACTCCTCGGTCGACGGCTCGGGGGCCAATGGCCCGGTCTCGATTCCCGTTTCCAACTCCTCCTCGAACAGACCGCCCGGCGCGGACGGGGCCAGCTCCGGTTCGAGTTCCTCCTCTGCGACGGGTTCGGCTTCGGCGGCGGACGGCGGAGCCTTCTTGGCGCCCAGCGCCTCCTTGAACATTTCCTCTTCTTCGGCGGGCTTCCGTCGGCGCAGATAGACCAGTATTGCAATTACGGCCAACAGCCCGCCCGCGCCCAAACCGGCGGGCACGGCGAACTGTTTCGCGTAGATGACCCAGGCCGGCGTCTTTTCCAGCTCCTCGGCGGGCAGGGCCGGAGGCGGCGCGGCTTGAGGCGCCGTCGTGCCCGCGGCGGGCGTCGCGGGGGAAACCGGCGCGGCGGCGCCGGGAGCGCCCGCTTCGGCGCCCGGGGCGGCCATGGCCACTTCCACCGGCGCGAAGGCCGGACCGCTCGCCGGCGCGCCGGCTGCCGCCACGGCCTCGGCCGCCTCCTTCTTATGCAAGGACCCCAATTGCGCCAACCCCAGGAAGCTGCCCAGCTGTTTCTGCTTTTCCAGCGTGTCCTGGCGGACGCGCGCGATGCCCATGAAGAATTGATCCGTTTTGCTCTGAGGATAGGCCAGCGCATATTCATCGGCCAGACTCTTAATCTGCCCGTAATCGCCGGCCGCCAGGGCAACCCGCATCTTGTTGATTTGCTCTTCTTCGCTGCTCGACCGCTGCGGAAGCGCGCCGGAAAAACCGGCCGCCGCCACGGTCCCGCCCGTCATGGGCGTCGCGGCCGGGCCGGCCGCGGGCGTCGGCAATGCCGCCGTGGCGCCGGGAGTCGGCGCGGCCGGCCCCCCGCCGGTGACGGCCGTCACACCCCCGCCAAATGTCGTGCTAAACGGGTCTTTCGTGCCGCTGCCGGGGGCGAACGCTCCTGGCGGAGACGGGGCGGCCGCCGCCGGGGGCGGACTCGCCGCGGCGGGCGAAGGCGCGGGAACAGCGGCGCGCGTCGGAAGAGGCGTCGGGGCCGCGGGACCGGCCGGCGTTGGCGCGGGCGCGGCTCCCGCCGTCGGCGCGCCGAATGGGTTCTGGAATGGCGCGCCGGGCGAGGCGGCGGGCGTCGGACTCGTGCCGGGAGCGGTGGGCGGGGCCACAGGCGTTCCCGCCGCGGCGGGCGGCGTGGCGGCGCCAACCGGGCTGGCCGGCGCGGGGGACGCTCCGGGCGCCGCGGGCGTTCCTCCCGGGGCCGCGGCTGGCGTGGCCGCTGGCGCAGCCGGAGAGCCGACCGCGGGCGAAGCGGCCGGCGCGGGAGCAACCGGACCGCCGGGCGCGCCAGGCGTTGACGCGGAAGCCGCCGGAGTCGCCGCCGGAGTTCCCGGCCCCGGCGCCGCCGGGAAAGGATTGGCGGCTTGGCCAAACGCCCATCCGCCGACAAGCCAACTCATCGCCACGGTTTTCAGCGCGGTCCGGAAGGCCCGCCGCGCCGTTTGGCGACGCGTGGAGAAAAGAGGGTTCGATTTCAAGGTTGGTTCACCCCCGTCTCTACATAAAGCAACCCAGTGTACGCCATTCGCCCGCAAGGGAGCAAGGCCTTTTCGGAGTGTCATCGGCGCATCCCGGAGTTGTCTTGGTCATGATGCGGTTGAGCCAACTCTCATTCGAATACCGATCGCAGCGCAAATAATGGAACAATGCCTGCCACGAAAAGGCCTGCAAATCAAGGGTATCGCCACGCCGCGCTGTTCCATTATTTACGCCGCGATGTATTAGGGGCGTCGCATCGCCTATGCCGCGATCGATAAAAGCGCTCGCTCGGCCCGCTATTCGTAACGCAACGCTTCGATCGGATCGAGCTGCGCGGCTTTCATCGCCGGGTACAATCCGAAAATGAGGCCCGTCAGCGCCGAGACGGAGAACGAGACGATGATCGCCGGGACCGAGATCGGCGTGTTCCAGCGCATGTAGGCGCTGATCACGTGCGCCAGGAGGAACCCCAGCCCCACGCCCAGGATTCCCCCGGCGATGCTCAGCACGAGCGATTCGATGATGAACTGCGAGAGGATGTCGCGCTCGGTGGCGCCGATGGCCCGGCGCACGCCGATCTCGCGCGTGCGCTGGGTGACGGTCGACAGCATGATGTTCATGATGCCGATCCCGCCCACCAACAGCGAAATGCCGGCGATGGCGATCAGCGTGTAGCCGAAGATGCGTTGGATCCTCTGCTTCTGCTTGAGCAACTCCTCGGGGATGATGATCTCGAAATCCTTGACCTCATGGCGGCGCTGCAGAATGCGGCCGATCAGGTCGGCGGTTTCCTGCAGGTCGGCGTGGGGCGAGACTTCCACGATGATTTCGTCGAGGTCCTCCATGCGGGGATCGACGACGAAATACGCCATGGCCGCGGAGAAGGGGATCATTACGTATTGGTTCAGATTGCCGACGTCGAGCACGCCTCCGCCGGCCGGCGCGGCGCTTTTGCGGCTCATCACCCCGACCACCGTGTATTGGCGGTCGCCGATCTTGATGTCCTTGCCCAGGCCGCGGTTCTCATCGAGGGGAAAGACCGCCTGGCGCACGTCGTCGCCGATGACGCACACCCGCTTCTGGTCCTCCATGTCGAACTGGTTGATGAAGCGGCCGGCGGCGGTGGTGAAGCTGATGACCTCCGAATAGCCGCGGGTGACGCCCAGGACGGTGACCGGCGGAGTTTCGCCTTCGTAACTCACGGTGGCTTTGACCTGGCGCGACACCGCGTCTTCTACCAACAGCCCGCCGCTCAGCTCGCGCACCGCCGCCACGTCGCTCATCGTCAGGCCGAAGGGCGCGCGTTTGGCGGCCTTGGCTTTCTCGGCGCCTTCGAGGGGGACTTTGCGGATGCGGATGTTGTTCGTGCCGAGAAGCGAAATCTCGCGCAGCGTTTCCTGCTCGGCGCCGGCGCCGATGGCCACCGTGGCGATGACCGCGGCCACGCCGAAGATCACGCCCAGCATGGTCAGCATGGAGCGCATCTTGTGCGCCGCGATCTCCAGGACGCCGATGGAAATGCTTTGGGTCAGCAACATGAAGCAGAATCCTCCACCTTCCGACTCATACAGGGAAAGCCGCCCCGGCGCAACCGATAGTTACGTACGAAACGAAATGGCGGGAAGGGCGCCGAAGGGAGTTCGTAGGCAAAAACTTCAACCACGAATAACCACGAATGCACACGAAGAAACACAAGAGAACCTAATCGGACGAATGATGCATTCCCATCCTGCCTGGGACCTCTCCATTGTCTTGTTTTCCTATTCGAGCGCATTCGTGTCCATTCGTGGTTGAAGTCTTCTTATATCAGCGCCGCCTTGCTGCGCGAGACCTGCAGTTCGCGCTGCTGCTCCGCGATGGCGCCCATGGCCTCGAGCGCCAGAACGATGTCTTCCTTGGCCTCGTGCGACGACATCACCCCGATGCACACCATGTCCTTCGCCTTGATCGAATTGTAGGCGAAGCGGATTCCCGTCGGCGGCAGCACCCGCCCGGCGGCCAGCGGCTTGATGGCGATGACGTGTTTGGGGCTGGCGCCGATCGCGCGCACGACCCAGTCGGTCTCGACGCTGCACAGGAAGCCGATGGGGTTGAGCATCTGGATGATGACCGGCGTGTCGAAGCCGCCGCGCTCGACCAGCTTCAGCGTCTCGGCGCGGTGCGTCGAGAGGCCGGGGATCATGCCGTGGCCGCGGATGCGCTTGATGTGCTCGTCAAGGTCGACGATGCGGTTCTCCGATTGGATCGCGTGCGAGTCGGTGTAGGAGACGTGGGGCATGCAGACCTTCGCGCCCCATTCGGCGCACAGGTCGATGTTGGCCGCCAGTTCCGCCTTGGTCGCGCCGCTGGGGGTCAGGATCAACGTGACGGGCTTGCCCGTGCGCTGCTCGGCTTCGAGGCAGGCCCGGCGGCTCTCCTCGCGCGGCCCGCCGAGGTAGGCGTCGATCCCGTGTTCGACGAACGTGACCACCGCCTCGGCGATCCGCTCGACGGTGAAGTATTCTTTCAGCCACTTGCTGCGGGCCGCGCTCAGGTGCGAGAAGCCGCAGAACGAGTTGGAGCCGATGATCATCCTGGGCAGCGAGAGGTTTTCCAGCTGCGTTCGGGGAAATGGAACGTCGCTCACGATGCTCTCCGTTCATGCAAAAAAGATTCGGACGCCGCGCGTTGGAAAGGCGTCGGCTAGGGCCAAACGCGACGGAGTATCGTTTCCCCGCGCCCGCCGCGTCAAGGCTTCCCCGCGTCTCAGCGCCTCTGCGTGAGCCATTGTTTCTCCGCGCCCGCCAAAATTGGTTTCTTCGGAGAGTGCCCGCACGAGTCGCGCATCGAAGGGCGCGCGCCCTGGCGGCTTTCCCGCAAAAGCCTTGTCACCATGGCTTTGCCGACATAGGCTAAAGCCTATAGAGGACGGCACGGACGCGAGTGTCACCGCGTTCTGTGTTGAAAGCGGCGGCATGCGAAGCGCAGACCATGACGCGAAGCGGCAGTTCAACGAGATCCTCTCGTTGATTGATTCGACCTATCTCCTCCCGCAACTCCGGGCGAAACCGAAGTATGTCTGGGTCGCCGTCTCCACCGCCTGCGATTTGCGTTGCGGCTTCTGCCCGCGCCAATACATCGAGCCGGTGGACAGCGGCTTCATGGACCTCGAGCGCTTCCGCGCCGCGGCGGAACAGTTCGACGGCATGCGGAAAGCGGCGCTGTTCGGCCTCGGCGATCCGCTGCTCAGCAAGTCGTTCTTCGAGTTCGTGGCGATCTGCCATGCCCGCGGGCTTGAGGTCGCCACGACCAGCAACGGAACGAACCTGACCGAAGACGTGGCGCGCCGGCTGATCGAATCCGGCGTGGAAGAACTCGGCGTGTCGATGGACGCGGCGACCCCCGAGTTGTTCCGCCGCCTGCGCGCCCCCGGCGATTTTGCCGCGATCTGCCGCAACGTCGAGCGCTTCAGCGAGTTGAAGCGCCAGGCGGGCAGCGCCACTCCGTGCCTGGTCATCCCGTGCACGATCTCCTCGGAGAACCTGCACGAACTGCCGGATATGGTGAACCTGGCCCATCGGCTCGGCGCCACCGGCGTCAGTCTTTCCGACCTGGCGGCGATGCGCGAGGATTTCGCCCGCTATTGCGTCCCCGATTCGCCGGAACTGAGCCGCCGCCTGGACGAGGCGTTCCAGCGCGGCAAGGAACTGGGCCTCGTCGTCGGGCGCTTCCGCCAGAAGATGAACCCGTGGGTCGATGCGGCCGCCGAGACCGAGGGCCGGCCGCACGGCTGCCCGACGCTGTGGGAGCACTTCCACCTCGAACGCCGGGGCGAAACGAAATACTGCTGTTACATCGGCGACGCGATTCCCGGCGCGTTCGACCGGCCGATGATGGACCTGCTGAACAGCGACTGCTTCGTCCGCCTGCGCGAGAGTCTGATCCGGGGCCGCCTGCGCAAGGAATGCCGCGGCTGCACGAACCTGACGGTCAATTCCCCGGAGCGCGTCGAGGCGATTCTGCGCGAGGCCGAGAAGCGGATCGACGGGGCAGCCCTGCTCGGCGAAACGGAGCGCGAGCAGTTGCGCCAGACGGTCCGCGCCTGTCGCGAAGTTGCGCCGCGAGTCGTCGGCCGTCCCTACGCCCCGCCGCGCGATGGCTTGTTGCGCCGCCTGGCGCGCCGCACGCTCCCCGCGCCCCTGCGCCGCGCGCTTCGATCGGTCTTTCAGGATGCCAGGTAGCGCTGGCGGCGGGCGCCGTAGGCTCTCCAGCCGGCGCGTTGTCTCGCTAGGGATTCGCGGCAGCGCAGCCGGGAAAGCCTGCGCCACTCGCCGCCGCGCCCGGCAACGCTCACCTAGCGTGAGTTTCAGAAGAATAGTCTGAGAGCATAGGGATAGTAAGTCGTAGCGCGTTGGGTTTTACGGGTTTGACGTCGTTGGCGGGTAGGTTGGCCTTGTAGCGCCTAACTGCGGGTTTTCTCCGGCACGAACAGGC
>JAPLSS010000115.1 GCA_026398515.1 Candidatus Sumerlaeota bacterium
AAGAACCACGAGTGCGCGCCGTAATGCCGCTCGGTCAGCGAAATGGCCTGCGCCAAGTCGTCTTCCTCCACCGCGCGCGCGCCGCGCGCCGCCGCCCGCGCCAGGGCGAACCACCGCGTCGCCGCGTAATCGAACAACAGCAGGTGGTATCCCTCCACGACGTTCCCGCGCCGCACGATGTCTTTTCGGAAGATCAGGTGGACGAAGTAGCGCCGCATCATCTCGGCCAGCGCCGGCTGGCCGAGGTCGAATCGGACCCGGCGCAAATCGCGATAGCGAAACGGCGGCTCGTCCGGCGCCGGGCGGATTTCGCCCAGCCGCAGCGCGTGGCGGAGGTAGTTCCAAAGAATCGTCCCGGCCACGTTCAACCGGCCCCGGGGCGCGCGCAACGAGTCGCGAAACGCGATCATCCGCTCGATGGAGTCCGCGAAGGCGCGGATGGCCTGCTGCGCCGGCGCCATGGTCCGATCCCGCGCCTGCCGCAAAAAGAGATCCAGCATCCCCAGCCATACGCTGCCGGCGATCAGCCGGTCCTCCAGCGACACGCCTTCGAGCGCCAGAAGCCGCTGGAGCCGTTCTTCCACGAGGAGATAATCATCCCACTCCAACGGCAGGCCATGGCTCAGTTCGATCCGCTCCGGCAGAGACCGGACCGCGAACGCGCTCGGATAGAGCTCGCCAAGCCACGACGCATGCTCTTCCACCGGCTGCCCCTCGTTGCGAATGACGCTGGGGCAGCTGAACGCCAGGCCGACGTAGACCCCGTCGGGGCCGCGCGTGAATAGGAACGGAAACTCGCGGCAGGGGATCGGTTTGGCTTCCGCGCCGAACTGCGCGTGGATCGCGCAAAGGCCCTCAGGAGTCAGAAAACAGCAGCGCCCCTGGATGGTGGCCAAAACGACCTGATCCGGCCGTTCGACGCTCTTGTGGAACCAGGGCTGTTCGGATGACAAACCCGGGGCGATCCGCTCCCGCGGCAGGGCCGCGATGCGCTCCACGTCCTCGCCAGTCGCGGGAAATTCCGGAAACTGCCGGCAGCAGCAGGTGGAGTTGTGGCACGACCAGCGCGCGCCGGGAGGGAGGTAGAGTTTGGCCATACGCGGCGTCATTGCCTCAAAATCGCATACCGTCGATCCATAACGTTGGCGACGGATCGGGCACAACAGAGAAACTACTCCCGGAAGGAGGCCGCCCTCGTCGGTCTTCTCGGAGTCGCGTTCGATCGACTTGCCGCGTTTTCTATTGCTCCGGCATGGCTTGCCAGCGCTGCTTGACCCGCTCGAAGTATTCGATCCGCGCTTGAATTTTCCCGATCTCCCTCGGATAGAATTCGAGCATTACATCGCACAGTTCCAGCATCCAGCGTTTTCGGGAGTAGTGAGGTATGACACGGATGTAGTTTGAGTTAGCAATCTGAATTTGGCCCCATCCAAGAGCGCCCACCGTCAAACAATCCCAATGCAGAAACTCAATAGGCGCGAAAGTCACTTCGGAAATCCGTGCGTGGGTCCCCGCCAAGGAGTATTTAATTAGCAGCAGCACGAAATGATTGGCGTCGTCCTCGTAGAACCGCGCCAGCCGTTCGACCGACGTCAGATTGGGCATGTTGAACTTCGTGTCTTCTCGATGCGTCTTGACATCGACCACGTAGTACAGGTCGTCCCTGTCTTTGAAGGCGAGATCCGCCATTGCCCGGCGAGCGAAATTGGCGGAATACTCCGCACAATCGTCACCGAGAATCTCTTGGAAATGGTCGCCAAGAATGCCCTCTATCGCGTCGCCAAATGCGCGGGTGCTGCGCGCGACGCTAGGGGAGAGGAAGTCCTCATGGCCGTTGAGGAAATCCTTGGTCCGTTTTGCGATCTCTTCAAACTTGCTGGTTGAGAATATGCGGCTCTTCATTGCGCGTCTTCATTCTGCAATCCCGAGTTCATCAAGGAAGGTCGGCTGGCCAATCGTGGACACCGGATGGCGCTCCCGGCCCCTGATTTGCTCGGCCAGAGTGTTGCGCTCCCAGAACACGCCGTTCGTGTATCCTTGGATGCTCTGATCCACCGCCGCCAGCTCCAGGCGTCTTTCCACGAGGCAGCAGAATTCTAGATCCACCTCGACGCCCACGTAGTGGCGTCGGAGTTTCTTCGCGACGACAGACGTGGTCCCAGAACCCAAGAAAGGGTCAAAGACGACGTCGCCGGGATTTGAGCTGGCAAGAATAATCTTGGCGATAAGTTTTTCGGGCTTCTGTGTGGGATGGTCAGTGTTTTCCGGCATGGACCAAAACGGAACCGTCAAATCGGTCCAGATGTTGGAGGGGTGCGTGAGGCGATATCGGCCGTGGCGGGTGGCTTCCCAGTCCTTAGGATTTCCGCGCTCATCGGTGTACGGCGCAATCACGCGGCGTTTAAGCCTTACGCTGTCGACGTTGAACGTATAAGCATCCGTGCAGGTGGCAAACCAGATATCCTCTGCATTGTTTTTCCAGTTCGTCTTGGCGCCCCGCCCCTTCTCGCGTTCCCACGAAATCCGATTCCTCACCTCGAAGTCTCGAAGAAGGACGCGGTGGATGGCGGTGGAAGAACGCCAGTCTCCACAGACATAGATAGAGCCGGTCGGCTTAAGAAGCCGTCGCATCTGCGGCAGCCAAGAAGCGAGCCACGTCTCATATTGCTCCATGTCCGTCTGCCTAAAGGTGTTGCTGTTGAATGACTTGGTTAGATTGTAAGGGGGGTCGGCCACGATCAAGTCAAAGACGCCCGAGGGCAAAAACGGAAGAACGGCAAACACGTCCTGGCAGATTGTTGAGTCCAAGATGTCGCGCAGCGAGACACGCGAGGCGATGTGGCGCAGGGCGCGCACGCACCGCTGTCGGTCAGCATTCGAGAGGCTGAGCGTTCTGTTTCGTGGCGCTCGTTGTCCGTCAGCCATAGAGATCTTATACTGGCTTGCGTCATCCTTTTCAAGACTCAAGATGAGACAATCGACAATCCGCCTCCGGCCCCTCGGCGGACGATGACGAGGTCACCCGGTCCGAGCGGACCGGCGCCCGTTCGCGCCGAGGAATGCTTGCTCTTCGGCTGAGGCAATGCCACGTGATCTCAGGCGCCTTTGTCCACTCGTCCGCGCGACCGCAAAGATTCCCTTGCCACCTGAAAGCCGCGCGGGTACCATACTGAATGGCGCATCGGAAGGACGGGTTGTTCGGACGCGCCGCCACGGGGAGACATGACAGAGGGCGGAAGGCCCGCCCGAGGAGTTTTTCGGATGCCTAATATCGGAATGCCCGAGATGATCGTGGTTCTCGCCATCGCCTTGCTGGTCTTTGGCCCGAAGAAACTGCCCAGTCTGGGGAAGGCCATCGGGCAGTCAATCAAGGAGTTCAAGGACGGGATGAAGGGCCTGGGGCAGGCGATGGAAGGGGAAGACCCCAACGGATCGCCGTCGACCAAGGCCGGGACCGAGACCAAGTCCGCCGCCGCGTCGACGGAGCCGGTGGCGGCCTCCACAGCAACCGCCGCCGAGACGAGCCAGCCCGCCGTCGCACCGTCAACCGAAGGGCCGGTCAGCCATTCCTGACGCGGCCTGGCCGCTCACACTTCCTGGGGTCCCGA
Organism: Candidatus Sumerlaeota bacterium; assembly: GCA_026398515.1. Lineage (GTDB taxonomy): Bacteria > Sumerlaeota > Sumerlaeia > JAPLSS01 > JAPLSS01 > JAPLSS01. Next base: position 3,609 of record JAPLSS010000115.1, read on the forward strand.
TTCGCAAGACGCGCGCCGCCGGCGTGGCGTGTTCCGTACGGGACGTTGATTCGGCATGTCTCCAACCGGCTTCTTCGTGTGGTGGCGGAACGCCTTCCGCAACGTGCGTCGGATGTACGCGGAAAAGCGAACGCGCGCGGCCTCCTCGACGTCCGATCCCGAACGCACGCTGACCTTCACCGGCCATCTTGAGGAACTGCGGTCGCGCCTGATTTGGTGCATCGTGGCCTGGGTGGGCTTCACCGCGCTGGCCTTCCCGCTGGCGCCGAAGGCCATCGCCTTGCTCACCAGCCCCTTGGAGGCGGCCACGAACCGCCCCAAGGCGCCGCGGCTCGTCCTTTTCCTTGCCCCGATCCCCCTGGCCAACGGCGCGTTCACGCTCCAGGGGCGGATGGAGAACATCACCAGCGACACCAAGCATCTCGAGCAGGCGGAAGTGGACTTCCTCTTTCCAAACGGGACGCGACGCCCCATCGGCGAGGGCTCGGCCACCGGCAGCAGCTTTTACTATCAGCGCTTGACCGACCCCATCTGGCTGATCTTCAAGGCGGCGCTGCTGCTGGGCGTCATTCTCGCGCTGCCGGTGTGGATTTACCATATCTGGGGGTTCGTGAAGCCCGGCCTCAAGCGGACCGAAGTCCGCATCGTCAAGCCGCTGTTCCTGATGTGCGTCACGCTCTTCCCCACCGGCGTCGTCTTTGCGTACTTCCTGTTGCGCTCGGTGATCGCATTCCTCTTGAGCATCCACATCGCCCACGTGGCGCCGCTCCTGGATTACAGCCGCTACGCGACGTTCGCCATGCAGGTCATGGTGGGGTTCGGCATCGTGTTCGAACTGCCGGTGGTGGTTCTGCTGCTGGCGCACCTCGGGGTGGTCAACCCGAAAATGCTGCGCAAGCACCGGCCGTACGCCTACTTGATTATCGCGGTGATCGCGATGGTCGTTACCCCGACGCAGGACCCGATCACCATGTCGATGATGATGGTGCCCTTGTTCGGGCTGTACGAGCTGTCGATTTGGCTGTCCTATACCGCCGTTAAGACGGCGGAGAAGCGGTGGGATGTGTAAGGACGGCGTGCGAGAATCCCGGAACTGGAGTATGGAGTCCCGCCTTTAGGCGGAATGGCCGTTATGGAGCATCGAGTGCGATTCGGGCCATTCCGCCTGAAGGCGGGACTCCATGCTTGAGTCGCGGCTCACCTTGTCTTCGAGCGCCACGCGCCATGTGCATCCAATCCCTCCTTTGCGCCGTGAGCGATCCGACTTGGAAAGCCGCGGCGGAGCGATGCGCCGCGGAAATGGGCGCGGGCTTCGCTTGGGCTGCGACGCCGATGGAGACGCTGGCGGCGTTGGCGGAGACGGAATGGAGCGCCGCCCTCATCGATCTCAAACCCCTCGTCGACTGCGGGCTCGATCTGACGGACGCCTTGGACCGCGCTCCTCGGCGGCCGACGCTGGCCTTTGTCGCGGGCCAGGAGATCGAATCGAATTCCCATTGGATGCGGCGCCACCGCGTGGGCATTCACCTGCCCCGCTCGCACCCGCCTTCGGTCGGCGAACTGCGGTTCATCCTGGACAGCGCCGCCGATCCGACGAAAAGCCTCGGGTTGGAAAAGCACCTGCCGCAGGGAACCCCGGTCGCGCGGGAACCCCTTCGCACAGTGGCCGACAAGAAACGGCTGATCGAGGAGATTTCGCGCCGCATGGAAGGCGGCGGCCCCGAAGCGCCGTCCGCGTTTGACGTTCGCCTCGTGTTCGAGGAGATCGTCAACAACGCCATTCTTCATGCCTTCTCGAGGCCGGGCAGGAGACTGGAGCGATTGGCGCAGTTTGACAGTCTGGCGCCGGCCGAGGAGATTCTGGCGCAGCACAGCGTCGGGCCGCGGTGGGTCGGCCTTTCTGTGCGGGACAACCAGGGCCGCCTAACCCGCGACACGGTCCTGGAGCGCCTGCACCGCCAGATGTCGCTGTCCGGCTTGAACGACGACAACGGCCGCGGCCTGTTCCTGGTTCGCGCATTGGCCAGCCGCTTGCTCATCAGCATCATCCCCGGGAAAGTGACTGAAGTGACGGCGATCTTCGACGCGCAAGCCAAGACGCGAGAGAAGATGCTGTGCGTCTTCGAAGCGCCGCGCGAATAGGCGTTCTTCCCCCGTCCGCTTCGCAGCGCGCCCTGGAGGACGTTTGGGTCTCATAGGTCCCTATAGGTCGTATAGGTCCTATTCGCCCTCACTCCCCGCCCCTCATCACCTCAACCATGTGGAAGATGTCGTCTTCCTCATCCGTGTTGACCAGCACCAGATCGGCGCCGTGCGGGCAACGATGGCCGAAATTTCCGTCCGCGATCGAGACGATCTTCTCCCGCCAACGGCCCGAATCCGTCTTCTCAACCTCGCCGGCGGTCTTCTGCGGGTTGTCGACGGCGTCGTAAACGAGCGCCCACCGCCCATGGCCCTGGTCGAAGTAGACGACGCGGACCTTGACCGCGCTCTTCCCGCCGAGCGGCCCCTCGCCGAAGAAACCGTCGTCGATCCGGAAGCGCATCGCGTCCTTGCCCTCGGCGTGCCGGAAGCCGCGCGCGTAGCGTCCGAACGGCTGGTCCAAGGGCCCCACGCGCCAGTGTCCCCGGCTCGTGCCGTTGGGATCGTCCTGGGTTAGGAACATGCCATAGTTGCCGGGCCAGAGGTTGGAGCCCACGTCGTTCAGGCCCTTGAGTTCTCTGCGGACATTCAGGCCCGCGGTGGTTAGGTGTGCGAGGTCGTCGAGCGCGGCCCCGTACGGCGCGTTCGCCTCGGCGATCTTCTTGTACCGCTCCTCATTCGTGCACAGCTTAGAGTCTCCGCGCGCGTTCACCGGGCCGAATCGGTCCTCGGGGAAGCGCTCTTTGTCCATCGCGTCGAGGCCGTCGCGCAGGGCGACCCAGGCGCCGGGGCTGTCGGCCGGGCTCTTGTACCCCGCGTAACGACTGACGAACTCGAACGTGGGCGCGAAGCGGTCGTCCTCCAGAACGCCCGGCAGTTGGTTCCAGATATCGAGGCCGTACGTCAGGACCCACAGGCCGCTCCAATACACGTTCCACACCGGCGCGGCGTTGAACCAGTTCTTGCCGCGCAGCTCCGTGTTGTCCAGCTCGCCGCGCGTGCGGATGAGGACCCCATTCCTCTCTTCGCGGGTCAGCGGGTAGAGTTCATTCACGTACTCCATCTCGTTGTTGAAGGAATAGCCCTGCGCCACGGCGTGCGGCTTGCGCCAGGAGTCCGGAATGTTCTTCATCAGCCAGTCGTTCGAGTCGGGGTTCGGACCTTTGAACAACAGAAACAGAGGCGGCTGCATGTCCTTGTAAGCGTCCCGGTAGACGGGGAACATCCCCAGGGTCCAGTCAATCCATTCCTTGCCGTGCGAGGGCAGGTCGTATTTCTTATCGAGCGGCTCGCCGTTGTAGGGCTGCGGGTCGCCGCTCTTGCCGGTCGGGCACTGCACGCCGATGATTCGGCTTCGGATCTCCGGCGGGTAGGCGGCGATGTGCTGGGCCGTCGCGCGAATCAGCCGGCTCAGCAGGGGCTTGTAATGCGGGTCGATGTAGTAGGGGTGCACGGAGTTTTTTTTGTTTGTTGCGTCGGTGATCACCTTGGGCACGCCGCCGCTTTCGTAAATCCAGGCCGGACATTTGTCGCCGTGATACACCAGAACCATCATATACAGGCCGTTGCCGGCGACCTGGCGCGCCTTCTCGTCCAACGACGACCAATCGTATTGGCCGTCTTGCGGCTCGACCGATACCCAATTGGTCGTCACCACGACGCCCTTGAACCAGGGCCGTCCCTCGCGGCTGACTTTCTCACCGCCCCAAATTCCCCACACGCCGCAGTAGTCCGGGCGGCCCGGCGTCGCCGGCTTCGGTGCGCCCTCGGCCGAAAACGCCAGAGGCGTCAGCCAGGCGAAAACGAGGAGGACGGGCAAGCGCCCAGGCGTACGGAAGGGTTCGAACGGATGAGTCATGGATGGCTCCTTTTCCCTTTGCCTTTGCGCCTCAGCGTCTGAGCGGCAGGTTGTTTCTCAAAGCATCGCCGCAAAGGCGCAAAGGCCGAAACGCAAAGATCGAATCCTCTTGCCTCCGCGCCTCGGCGTCTCTGCGGCAGGTTGTTTCTCAAAGCATCGCCGCAAAGGCGCAAAAGCACAAAGGCCGAAACGCAAAGATCGAATCCTCTTGCCTCCGCGCCTCGGCGTCTCCGCGGCAAGTTGTTTCCCAAAGCATCGCCGCAGAGGCGCAATGACGCAAACGCCGAATCGCGAATGTTGAATGGTCTTGTCTCCGCGCCTCGGCGTCTCCGCGGCAAGTTGTTTCCCAAAGCATCGCCGCAAAGGCGCAAAAGCGCAAAGGCCGAAACGCAAAGATCGAATCCTCTTGCCTCCGCGCCTCGGCGTCTCCGCGGCAGGTTGTTTCCTCCTACGCCGTCTCCGCAAGCGGCTTGTCTCGCGCGCATCCGCGCATCCCTCGCTCTGCCGCGACCCTTGATTTTTCCCTGCGCGCTTCCCAGAATTCCTATCGCTTCCCGCGCCGCGGTCTGGCGCGGCATTCGTCCACATCTCACGGGAGAGCACGCCCATGTCCTACCTCATCGGACTCGACGTCGGCACGACCGGCATCAAAAGCATCGTCATGAACGAAGCGGGCAAGGTTCTCGCCTCGGCGCTCGAGGAATATCCGCTTCTCCTTCCCAAGCCCGGCTGGGCCGAACAACGCCCCGAGGATTGGTGGGAGGCGACCAAGCGTTCGTTGCAGCGCCTTCTCGCCGAAAGCCGCTTCGACAAGAAGCAGATCAAGGGCCTGAGTTTCTCGGGGCAGATGCACGGCCTGGTCTGCCTCGATAAGAACGACCACGTCCTGCGCCCGGCGATCCTCTGGTGCGACCTGCGCACGACCCCGCAGTGCAAGTCGATCACCGAGAGGATCGGCGCGCAACGGCTGATCCGCCTCGTCTCCAACCCCGCGCTCGAAGGCTTCACCCTGCCCAAGGTCGTCTGGGTCATGGAGAACGAGCCGAAGGTCTGGGCGAAGGTCCATCGCATCATGCTGCCCAAGGACTACATCTGCTTCCGCCTCACGGGCAACCAGGGGATGGAGGTCTCCGACGGCGCCGGCACGCTGATGATGGACGTGAACAAGAGCCAGTGGTGCGCGCCGCTGTTGAAAGAGCTGGGGATCGACAAGGACGTGCTGCCGCCGCTGCACCGGTCGATCGACGTGGCCGGCACGGTAGGCGAAAAGGTCGCCGCCGAAACCGGCCTGCCCGTCGGGTTGCCCATCGCCTATGGCGGCGCCGACAACGCCTGCGCTGCGGTCGGCAATGGAGTGGTGGAAGAAGGATTGGTGACGGCCAGCATCGGCACGTCCGGCACGGTCGTCGCGCCGACGAACAAGCCGCGCCTGCAACCCGAGGGACGCCTCCACACCTTCAACCACGCCGTGCCGGACATGTGGTACCTGATGGGCTGCATGCAGGCCGCCGGGCTGTCGCTGCGCTGGCTGCGCGACGAGTTCGCC
>JAPLSS010001012.1 GCA_026398515.1 Candidatus Sumerlaeota bacterium
AGCGCAAAGGGGAAAAGGAGTTCCCGTTCTTTGCGCTCTTTGCGTTCTTTGCGGTAAAACAACGGGGGTCGCCCGTTTCCCGCCTACTTCTTGTCGATCATCTCGATCATCTTGAACAGCGGCATGAACATGGAGATGACGATGAAGCCGACGACCACGCCGAGGAAGACGATCAGGACCGGTTCGATCAGCGAGGTCAGGCCGGCCACCGTGTTGTCGACCTGGTCCTCGTAGAAATCGGCGATCTTCGTCAGCATGCTCTCCAGCGCGCCGGTGCGCTCGCCGACGTCGATCATGCGGGTGACCATCGGCGGGAACACGCCGGACTCCGTCAGCGGCCGGGCGATCGATTCGCCGGACTGAATGCTCGTGCGCGTCCGGTAGACCGCCTGTTCGACGATCACGTTGTTCGCGGTCTTGGCCACAATGTCCAGCGCGGACAGGATGTTGACGCCGGACTTGATCAGGGTGCCCAGCGTGCGGCTGAACCGCGCCACCGCCACCTTCAGAAACAGGGGGCCGAAGATCGGCATTTTCAACTTGAACTTGTCGATCGCCAGGCGCCCGCCCGCCGTCTTCTTGGCCTGCCACAGGCCGATCACGACCCCCGCGATGCCCAGCGTGATGATCAGATAGTTGTGCTGGATGGCGCGGCTGAGGCCCAGGGTGATCTGCGTAGGGATGGGCAAGTCGCCGCCGAGCTCGCTGAAGATGTCTTCGAACACCGGCACCACCTTGACCAGCAGGAAGGTGGTGATGCACATGGCGACGCACGAGACGACCGAGGGGTACATGACCGCCGACTTGATTTTGCGCTGCAGCGCGGCGGTCTTCTCCAGGTACGTGGCGACCTGGTCCAGGATGGCGTCGAGCATGCCCGCGGCCTCGCCCGCGCGCACCATGCTGAGGAAGAACAGGTTGAAGACGCGGGGATGTTTCTGCAGCGCTTCGGTCAGCGACGCGCCGCCCTGCACGTCTTTCTCGATCTGCCGCAGGGTGGCCTTCATCTGCGCCTTGTCCGACTGATCGCCGAGGATGCTGAGGACCTCGATCAGCGGCAGGCCGGCGCGGATCATGGTGGCGAACTGGCGCGAGAAAATGACCAGGTCCTCCAACTTGATGCGCCCGCGCTTCTGCTTCTGCGGCTTGGCGCGCACGGCCGCCGCCACCAGCGACCCCTCCTCGATCGACGTCGGCGTCAGCCCCTTCTCGCGCAACAGGCGCGCGACGACGGACTGGTTGGCGGCTTCGGTGCGCCCGGTGATGACGCGGCCCTGCGTGGTGCGGGCCAGATACTCGAATTGCGGCATGGTTCCACATCCTTCCTTCTGGTTCAAAGTGGCGCCTTCAGGCGTTCTCTTCGCCACGCCTGAAGGTGTTGCTGCGAACGGACATTACGCCGAATCGGCCGCCGTGGCCGACAGCACTTCCTCGATCGTGGTCATCCCCTCGCGGATCTTCAGAATGCCGGCTTGCCGCAGCGTGACCATGCCTTCGGCGATGGCCGCCTGCTTCAACTGCGTCGAACTGACGCCCTCGATGATCAGGTCGCGCAGATGGTCGGTCAGGCACAGCGCTTCGTACAACGCCACGCGCCCCTTGTAGCCGGAATGGCAGCGGCTGCACCCCACGCCCTTGTAGAAGCGGATGCCCGCCGGGTCCTCCTTGATGCCCAAACTCTCGAGCAGTTCCGCCGCCGGCTTGACCGGCTCCTTGCACTGCTCGCAGATCCGCCGCACCAGGCGTTGCGCCACGATCATGTTGACCGAGGCGGTGACCAGGAACGGCTCGATGCCCATGTTCGTCAGACGGTTCACCGAACTGGGCGCGTCGTTCGTGTGCAGGGTGGCGAACACCAGGTGGCCGGTCAGGGCCGCCTTGACCGCAATCTCGGCCGTCTCCAGGTCGCGAATCTCGCCGACCATGATGATGTCGGGGTCCTGGCGCAGGAAGCTGCGCAGCCCTTCGGCGAACGTCAACCCGATGTCGGGCTTAATCTGCACCTGGTTGATGCCGAGCAGCTGGTATTCGACCGGGTCCTCGATGGTGATGATGTTTTTCGTCGGCGAGTTGATCGTCGACAGCGCCGCGTACAGCGTCGTCGATTTGCCGCTTCCCGTCGGCCCGGTCACCAGGATCATGCCCCAGGGCTTTACGATCTCTTTCTGGAACTTGGCCAGCGCCTCGGGCGCGAACCCCAGGTCGGTCAGCGACATCATGATGCTCGACTGGTTCAGAATGCGGATGACGATCTTCTCGCCGTGCACCGTCGGCAGGCATGAGACGCGGAAGTCGATGGCCTGCTTCTCCAGGCGCACCTTGAAGCGCCCGTCCTGCGGCAGGCGCCTCTCGGCGATGTCCATTTCCGACAGGATTTTGATGCGCGAGATGATCGCGTTCTGGAACTTCTTCGGCGGCGGGGTCATCTCCTGCAAATGGCCGTCGACGCGGTAGCGCAGGCGCAGCATCTTCTCGTAGGGCTCGATGTGGATGTCGCTGGCCCGCATTTTGATCGCTTCGTGGACGATGAGGTTGACCAGTTGAATGACCGGCGCGTCGCTGGCGTCGACCGCCAGATCGTTCTGGCCGTCGTCCGACCCGCTCTCGGTCTTCAGGTCGTCGTGGATGATGGCGATGTCCTCGTCGCTGATGTCTTTGAGCATCTCGTCGTACTTGCTCGATCCATTCCCGTCGTAGTACGTCCGGATCGCCTCTTCAATGTCCGACTCGAAGCTGATGACGGGGATGATCTGCGTCTTGGTCAGCAGGCGCAGCTCGTCGATGACGTAAATGTCCGAGGGATCGCTCAAGGCGACCGTCAACGCGTTCTCGGTGCGATCCACCGGCACGATCTTATATTTTCGGATGATGTCTTCGGGGATGCTGTGAAGGACCTCGGGGTCGATGGCGTACTGCGACAGGGAGATGAACGGCACGTTGAGTTGCTTGCCGAGAACGGCCGCCACTTCCCATTCGTTGGCCAGGCCCATCTCCTGCACGACGCGTCCGAGGCTGGCGCCGGTGCGCCGCTGGGTTTCCAGGGCGCCCTCCAGGTCCTGGGTCGAGATGACCTTCTCTTTGACGAGGAGTTCGCCCAGCCGTTTGTCCATCGCCGTGGCCATAAAGAGCACCCTTCTTCCATGAGAGCGTTCGCGCCCGATCAGGCCGGAGGAACCGGTGCGATGGTCAAGCCAATTGAATAGAATCCCGCTGTTCGCGTGAACAGAACCCGGGCGCGCGCCGCCGCTTCCGCGTCCTGTTTCGCCGGATTTGCACGTCCAAAAACTGGTACAGGCGCCTCCGGCGTCGCAACACGTCACCGGCGTTCCGCGCAGGGGAACGCTCAACTTGCGTATCGTCGCGCGGACTGGGAGAGATAAGCGGCGCGGGCGGAATTTTCCGGCGCTTCGCGGCTCTCCGGGACGCCCCGATGGGACGAAAACACAACCCTACCCCAGGCTTGGCGGGCGCCGTCAACGCGCCTTCGCGGACTGCGGGAGATCGGATCTGGACAATTCCTCCGCCCGCGGACGCCATTGCACATTGCGGCATAAGCGATGCAATATACGTCGCGGCATAGACAACGCGACAACGCCACCTCATGAAAGGCCTGTCAGTATTGGCGATTCCGAGAGGGTGACATTGCGTTGTTTATGCCGCGATCGATACGATGGGGGAATCAAAGCACACAGCCGCGGAAAGGGGGGAAGGGCCATGGGCATTCTGACGGAGTTTAAGACATTCGCGTTAAAGGGCAACGTCGTGGACATGGCGGTGGGCATCATCACCGGCGCGGCGTTCGGCAAGGTCGTGTCCTCGCTCGTCGCCGACGTCGTCACCCCGCCGCTGGGGCTTCTGCTCGGCGGCAGGGATTTCGGCGCGTTGACCGTCAAACTGAAGGCGGCGACGGTTGACGCCCCGGCGGTCACGCTCAACTACGGCAAGTTCGTTCAGGCCGCGGTTGATTTCACCATTGTGGCGTTCGCCGTGTTCCTGCTCGTCAAGGGAATCAACGCCCTGCGCCGCGGTGCGGAGGCGGCCCCGACGCCGGAACCCGCGCCGACGAAACAGGAGGCGCTGTTGGCGGAAATCCGCGATTTGTTGAAAAGACCGCGGTAGATCAGGGGCCGGCAGGCGTGACGCCAGAAGAACATGAGCGTCCTAGCGTGAGTTTCAGAAGAATAGTCTGAGAGCATAGGGATAGTAAGTCGTAGCGCGTTGGGTTTTACGGGTTTGACGTCGTTGGCGGGTAGGTTGGCCTTGTAGCGCCTAACTGCGGGTTTTCTCCGGCACGAACAGGC
>JAPLSS010000454.1 GCA_026398515.1 Candidatus Sumerlaeota bacterium
GTTGCGAGGCCGCCGTCAGCGATCCGTTGGCGTGCGTAAGAAACTCCTCCGCCGCGCCCTCGAACACCACCTCGCCGCCGTGTTCGCCTGCTGCCGGCCCCAAGTCGATCACGCGGTCGCCGGCGGCGATCACCTCGGGATCGTGCTCGACCACCACCAGCGTGTTGCCGTTGTCGCGCAGGGCCTTGATCACGTTGAGGAGCCGGTCGGTGTCGCGCGCGTGCAGGCCGACCGTCGGCTCGTCCAGCACGTAGAGCGTGTCGGTCAACGCCGACCCCAGCGCCGCGGCCAGGTTGATGCGCTGCGCTTCGCCGCCGCTCAGCGTTCGCGTTTGGCGCGACAACGTGAGGTAGCCCAGCCCGACGTTGTTCAAATACCGCAGACGCGACCGCAGTTCGGCGAGAACGCGCTCGGCCGTCTGCTCGTCCTGAGGCGGCAGGCGCAGTTGCGCGAAATACGCGTCGAGGTCCCGGATCGTCTCGCGCGCTAGGTCGGCGATGGCGCGCCCGTCGACCTTCACGTTCAGCGCATCGGGTTGCAGGCGCGTCCCGCCGCACGCCGGGCAGTTGGTGTAGCTGCGGTATTTCGACAGGAAGACCCGCGCCTGCACCTTGTATTTGCGCCCCTCCATCCAGTCGAAGAACCCCTGGATGCCGCAGAACTCGCCGTTGCCTTCGGCGAGGACCTTCCATTCCTCCGGCGCCAGATCCTTGATCGGCGTGTTGCGCGGCAATTCCGACTCGGTTGTCGTTTTCCTGAGATGGTCATACAAGCATTCGTTCGCCGGCGTGTTCCACGGCGCGATCGGCCGTTGGCGCAACGAGAGCGACCGGTTCGGGATCACCTTGGCCCAATCGATGCCGATGATGCGCCCGTAGCCCTGGCACTCGGGGCAGGCGCCGAGCGGGCTGAGGAAGGAGAACATCAGCGGCTCCGGCGGGCGGAACTTGCGCCCGCAGTCGGCGCAGACAAAGTCGCGGCAAAACCGCCGCCAGCGCCCGTCCTCGCCGATGGCCGCCGCCTCTCCGCCGCCGGTCTGAAACGCCAACTCGAATGAACTGGCCAGGCGCGTGCGTTCCTCTCGGTTGATCGCCAGGCGGTCGATTACCACCCACAGCGCATGATCGCCGCCGCGATCGCGCGGCGTCGCCTCCTCCAGCTCCTTCAAACCGGTCCGCGTCCACACGCGCGAAAATCCCGTCGCGAGAATCTCGCGCACCGTCGAGGCGAAGTTCTTCTCCTTCTCGATGTAGGCCGGCGCCACGATCGTAAACCGCGCCCCCTCGCCCTCGGCCAGCAGCTCCTCGGCGACCGATTGCGGCGTGTCGCGTTCGACCGGCTTCTTGCATTCCGGGCAAAACGTTTTTCCGATCTTGGCGAACAGCAGGCGCAGGTAATCGTGGATTTCGGTGGCGGTGCCGATGGTCGAGCGCGCGTTCTTGACCGAGTTCTTCTGCTCGATGGCGATGGCGGGCTGGATGTTGTGGATGAAATCGACGTCGGGGCGGCGGATCTTGTCGAGGAACTGCCGCGCGTAGGTGGACATCGACTCGATGAACCGCCGCTGCCCCTCGGCGAACAGCGTGTCAAACACGAGCGACGACTTCCCCGACCCCGACACGCCGGTCACCACCGTCAACTGGCCGTGGGGAAACCGGCAGCGGATGTTCTTCAGATTGTTGGTTCGAGCCCCAACGACTTCAATGGCTTCGGGCATAGCGCCAATCGCTCAGCGGCAACCAGGAATTCACTTTGGCGCCATCAAACCATGACCGCGCCGCCGCGACAACCGCAAAAGGGAGAGCAGCAACCGGCGGGCCGTAAGTGGCGCGGGCTTTCCAGCCTGCGCATTTCGGCGCCACGGGTAGATAGGACAAAGGACGCGCAAGCGGGAAAGCCTGCGCCGCTTGGCGGGAGGCTACTCTTCTTCCGACTCGCCCTTGGCCGCCTCTTCCTCTTCGGCTTTGGGCTCTTCGGGCGCGAGGACGAGCTTGCCTTGGCGCAGCTCCTCCATGGCGACGTTGATCGGGTCGGCGCCGGCCTCGATCTCGACTTGGGGCTTCTCGCCTTCGTTCAGCGAGCGAATGCGCCTGGAAATGATGTTGATGAGGAGATAATTGGCTTCTCCCGCCTTCAGATCTTCCATCAATTCGTCCAGTCGTTCCGTGTCGACCACCGCGGCCACCATTCCGTGTTCCGGCGACTTGGGGGTCGCCAAAGGTTTTCGCGCCGCCATCCAGCGCAAACCTCCTAACTATGGGAGGCGCGGAAGCTGTGGCAAGCTTTTTTTCCGGGATTTGAGTGGCGTAGGTTTTCCCGCCTGCGCAGCGGCAAAGGGGACAGTCACCTATTTTGTGGGCAGAGGCAGCTGCGATTGGCGTTCTCGGTTTCCCCGGCGAAATAGGCGACTGTCCCCTACGCAGCTATAGCGCCAGCCACGTGTTGAAGCGCGAGCGGGAGTCCCAGGTATTCCCCGCCGAGGCGAAGTCGCAGAGCGCCAGAGGACCCCGAGCGGTTGGCAGCTCGAACGCCAGCCAAACTCCCGCCGGCGGCGCCGTCCGCCGAAGCTCTCCGGGCTGGCCGGGATCGAATCCGGCGGGCAGGGGAGAGAAGATGCTTTCCTGTCCGAGCCGAACGTCGCGCGCCAGAACCAGCGGCCCGCGCAGGAGCGCCACGGAGTCGCGATGGGGGAGGGCGTCGGCCGTGGTGAGCATGTGAGGCGGAGCGCCTGGCTCCATGTTGGCCATCTTCGCCCATTCGGTGGCCGACCAGGCGACCAGCGGATCGTCCGCCGGCAGTTCGGAGGCGTCGAACCGCTCGGCGCGCGTCCGCATGTCGAGATTCAACGCCACGCAATCGCCCGCGCGCCAGGTTCGCTCGAGGCTGAGCCAGCTTCCCGCGCGCGGCGCCGGAGCGGCCTCGCCGTTGACGGAGACCTTCGTTTCGCAACTCCACTCCGGAATGCGCAGTCGCAGCGCAAACGACTCCGGCTCCTCAGGGGAGACGACCAGTCGCACGGCGCCTTCGGCCGGGTAATCGCCCTCGATGCTCAGGGCGGCGGCCCGGCCGGAAGGAAGCGTCACCGAACCCCGCCCCGGATTGTAGAGCGCGCACAGGACGCCCCGCTCGTCGGTGAGGAAGGCGGCTTCGGCGGCCTGAAGCAGACCGCGCGGCGAGTTGGCCACGCAGCACTGCTGATGCCGCATCTGGCAATGATGATGGGCGGGGATGTGTTCGTGGGAGAGCCGCAGGCGCCGCAACCCCCACGTCGCTTCGGGATTCATCCCGCCAAGCAGAGCGTTATACAGGGCGCGTTCGATCTCATCCGCGTAGCGCGGTTCGCCGGTCAGTCGCAGCAGGTCGAACGACACGCGGTTCCAATAGACGACGTCGCAGAGCTCCCCGGCCGTGTTGATAATCCGCCGGTTGCCGATGGACTTGTCGTTGAAGCTGACGCTGCCGACGGGCGAACGCTCCCACATCGCCAAGTTGCGGTGGATGTTGCGCGCGGCTTTCAGGTAGTCCGCATTGCCTGTCAGCCGGTGCAGGTCGAGCAGCCCCTCGACGCACGACAGGAACTCGTAGCTCTTGGCCCAATCGTAGGGATTGGAAAACCACGTGTGGACCGGCGCGCCGCCCAGGCCCTTGCGTAGAATGTCGGGCGGACCGTCGGGATGGCGCGACCATTGATCGACGATGTATTCGCAGAAACTCAGGTGCCGCGCCTCATTCGTGGCGCGCGCCAGCATGACGATCGGCTTGAGGATAGATGTGCTGGGCAGGCCGAACAGCTTCCCGGTTCGGATAATGTCTGTCTTGCAGGGCCCGACTTGCGTCATAAGGTGGTCCGTCATCCGCACGGCGCCGTTGAGAATGCGGTCGTCGCCCAGCAGCTCCCACGCCTCCATCAAGCCCCAGAGCGTGTATTTGCGGGTCCAGACGGCCCAGGTGACTCCCTTGCCGCGGTTCATGATGAACGAGGGATCGTGATACGTGCCGATGTATCCGTCGGGGTCTTGCGTGGCCAGGATGTCGGCGGCCGAACGGGCGATGAACGCTTTGAGATTCTCATCGCCTCGGTAGCGGCAGGCGGCGACGGCCGACAGGATCCACTTGCCCCAGAACTCGCCCTGCCACATGCCGCCGCCGGGACGCAGCCGGTCGTCGACGCGCGCGCGAAACGCCTCAACCAGTTCGGGGTGGATTTCGCGCCGGGCGAACTCCGAGGCGATGCGCGAGTCGATGGCGCGGTCGACGCGCCCGCCCAGGAAGCCCTCGAAGCGCCAGGCGCCGAGCGGCGCGGGGGTCAGATTGTCAGTGATGCGGTTTTCCATGAGAGCTCCTTCGAAGGGATCCAAAAGACGTCAAGGACCTATATGACCTATACGACCTCTATGTCCTATTGTTTAGCGGCCGCGGTCGGATCGTCGAAGCCGGGGCGAACAAAGGCGCGGGCGTTGGGGAAGGCTTGCTCGACCTTGCGGCGCAGGCGCTGCAGGCCGACGAGGATGTTGAGCAAGGCGTCTTCTTCCTCGGGGAATTCGCGCCACAGCAGGCTCCAGGCGTTGATCGAGCGGTCGATGCCGATCAGGGCCACCTTCGCCGAGCCGTCGGAGTCCTTGGCCTCGTCGTCTTCGATCTCTCCGTGGGCCACGTTGGTCAGCGCCCGCCTAAGTTTCACGTGGATCTGGAGTTGATGCCAGCGGATCACGTTCACGGCCTCGACGATGGACTCCGCGTTTTCCTGGGGGTCCGCGCCGGGCAGCGCCATGCGGAGTTGCTGATCGAGTTCTTCGTTTTTCTTCTCGAACAAGCCGGCGGCGGATTCGAGCCAAGCGTCCGCCTCATCCGCATACGCGCGGGATATGGCGGCCAGTTCGTTGTTTTCGGCCTCGCGATGGGTCCGGTCCTCGCGCTCCTGAATCTCCTGGAATTCGGCGTCGTCGATGTTCACGTCGATGCCGCGCTCCTTCATCGTCTCCACCAAGAGTTCGTGAGTCGCCTGGAAGGTCTCCAAGAGTTTTTCCCAAAAGGCGGCGTTTTCAATGTCGCGGGATTCCGGCGTTTCGGCGGATTCCTCCTCTTTGCCCATGGCGAAGACGGAGCAGCGGGAAGTGTAAGGACAGCGTTCGCACCACCGGTCGCAGTAGTTGTGGATGAGGGGGATGTGCTTCGGATTGCGCGCGTGTTTCTTGATGCGTTCTTTGTCCATGGGGACCACTTTTCTGAAAACGAGAGTATGGAGTCCCGCCATAAGGCGGTAGCGGGACTCCATACTCTTCGCTCTTGTCGTTCATGGAAACCTCACATATTCGGCTGGCCGGCGGGCGACTTGGACCTCTCCACATTCCGCAAATAAGCGAAGCCGGAGCCAAAGAAAGCGAGGCCTGAGTCGCCCAGCGTGTCCCAGCATTGGGCGCGACTGTGCGATTTGACGTTCGACAAGTAGGCGAACTGATGGGGAATCGTGTTTTCCATCAACAGCTCGTGGAGTTTCTCGCATTGCGGCGCCAGCCAGTTCTCCTCTTCGATGTGGCAGACGATCCGGATGCACACCCGGTCGCGCATGGCGTCGGCGTTTTTCGGGACGAGCGAGAACGGATCATTTTCCCGAAAGCACTCCATGTCGCCGCCCAGCGCCAACGGGAAGAGCCTCGACCACGCCATCGACGGACGCGGCTGCGTGAGCTCCGGCCCCAACAGAGGCGGCGCCATGATCGAGATCACGCCGAAGACCTCGGGATACTTGAAGCCCAGGTGCGCCGCGCCGAAGCCGCCCATGGAGAACCCATCGAGGGCGCGGCCTTCCCGCGAGGCCACGGTGCGATACGTTTCGTCGACGTGGGGGATGAGGTCTTTGACAATCACGCTCTCGAGCGGGTGTTTGCCGTCCTTCGAATCGCAATACATTGTATTGCCGCGCAGCCCGTTGACGCAGACGATGATCAACGGGTCGATCCGGCCGGCGCGGATGGCCGCATCCATCCGTTTGACGATATCGGCGCCGCTGATCGGCGTCTGGCCGCTGGCGGGCAATTCATACAGGACGCCATAGCGCTTGTCCGTCTGCTGCTCGTAGTCCGGCGGGAGGTAGATCAGATAGCTGACGTCGCCGTTGATGGTCTGGCTGTGGAAGGTCTTATATTCCGTTCCTTCCGGCTCCGTGCGGTTGGGGTCGACCCAATCCATCGAGCCATAGTCGGGCGGAGCCCCTTTCGCCGCCGCCTTTGCGGACGCCGCCGCCGGGGCGGCCGGCGGGTCCGATGGCGGGTCCGACGCTGGAGCCGACGCCGAGGACGGCGCCGAAGCGGCTCCGGCGAAGCCCGCCAGCAGGAACAACGGAATCGGCAGAAGTCTTGCCATTCGTCAGGCCTCCGAAAGAAGAGGTTGATTGGATACCAACGCGAGCAGAAAGCTGGCACGATTTGACGGAATGGACAAGCCCAAATCGCTCCGCTGAGAGCGTGTTTCAGAAGGTCGCTGGTCGCTTCGTGCACAGCTGCTATGCTGCGTCTAGCCCCCTTCTAAACACGCTCTGAGACGATCGGGCGCATCCCGCCGAAGCCTCTTCGCCGAGGTGGGCCTGGGCAGGCGCGCTATACTTTGGCTGTTCGCCCGCGTCGCCGTATGGAAGGGAAAAACCGAGGCGTCGCCCGGGCGTACGACTCGTATTCCGCCCCAAACAGGGCCCGTAGCTCCTTCTCCTCGAACGGGGTCACGACGAACCGGAACCAGAGGAACAGAAAGCCCGCCGCGAACAGGAGGAACGTGTAGTCCAGGACGAGCCACCACCCCGCGGCGAGGAGAAGCGCGGCCGAGTAGAGCGGGTGCCGAACGTGCCGATGCGGGCCGCTCAAGATCAAAGGCTCGTCTCTCCGGGCCTGCCCGCGGCGGGGGGCTCCTCGGATGCTCTTAGCCATCGTCTCGTAGGTCGAGACCAAGACGTCCATGGGGCGGCGATGCCTGAACAGCCAGGCCTGAAGACCGAACCCGGCGGCCAGAACCAACAGGCCGGCGAGTCGGAGCGGGGGCGGCAGGCCGAGCCTCACGGGCAACCCCAGGACCCTGCCCAGGATGTATCCGATGCCGCAAAATGCGGCGAGGAGCAGCGTGACGAGCGATGGGACGACGAGGAGCGCAATCGCTTTCGTTCGCGTGAAGCTAGTCACGCCACTCCCTCCCGCCTGACGTTGCGGCTCTCCTGGACGACTCGTTCGGCGGCAGACATCCTCCGCACGGCTTGCCGGGGCCCTCGCCTCAAATGTACTTGAGCGTGTAGGCCAGCCTGGCGTCGCCGCAGGGCTCGCCAGACACCGCGAAATCGTCGATGTTGTGAATCTTGTGGACGAAGGTCGTGTCGATGACGCCGATCTGGTCATTCTTGTTTTTCATGGCGACCTTCGCGATCAGCTTCGCCGCGGCAACCACAATCGCCTCGGTTGCGAGCGCCGCCGGATTGCTCGCGAGCGCCGCCTTCACCGCGGTCTCCAACCCCTTGAACTCGTCGCTCGCCATGGCCTCGTCGATGGCCTTCGCCGTGTCCCGGATATCGCTATCGTCCTCGATCACCCACATAGACCAGTTGAGGAACTTGGGACGTTCGGGCGAGGTGTAGAGAAGCTTCCCCGCCGTTCCGAGCGGGAGGAAGTCGCCGCTACGGACCCCTTTGAAGAGAGGCGTCTCGACCTTGAGAACCGGTACGTCGCCCTGGGGGACGATGTCCGTCGTTGCCACGGAAATCAGGCGCACTTCTCCCTTGAAGAGATCGTGATTCTGCAGCACCTTGACCGCGTTAAGGATGAAGTAGAACTCCTTGTTGCCGTTGCTCATTGCTCTCTCCTTTCTATCTCGCGGGTTGCCGGGCAATGAAATAGTTCGCCCGGCCGGATCTGCCCCACCATCGAAACATCCTCAGGATGAATGACTCCTGTTCATCCGGTTTGTCCACGACCTCGATGGAGACCTGGGCGGGGACATCGCGGATGCCCGCCGCCTCGTATTTGGAACTCAGAGCCTGCCGTTGGAGGACGTAGAGGAGGTAGTCTCCCTTCGATTCGGGCGCAATGCAGGAATCAAACGTGACGCGTTGGTCCGGCGAAGGCCGTACGTTGATTATCGCTTCCATCGGGTCCCCTCGCAACCCTTGCACGGGGATGCCGACCCAGCTGTGCTCAGGAACGAAATCATAGCGCAAATGGCGGCCTGGTTCCGGGTATACGGCTCCGTCGGGTTCCATGGGGCCAAGATGCACACATCCCGTCGCGCATAGCAATCCTATGATCGCCAAGAACATGGCGACGGCTCTCACTGCGTCTCTGTTCACCATCGTCCACCTCCTTGCTGTTGATTTGGATGTCGCTTTGCCTTGCTCCAACGCTACGGCTTAGACTCAAGGGCGCCGCCGCTGCGCCCTATAATGCCCCTATTGTCGCCGCTCGGGCGGTCTGACGCGCATGAATCCCGGCGAGCGCGTTTCCAGCCAACCCCGCGCCGGCGCCGCGACGGCGGTTTGCACGGCGGTCGGGACAGGGTCCAGGGCGTTCACCGGCGCGGATTCCACACCTCCCCGCCAATGGCGCGATTTCGCTACCCAAAAACCATTACATCTGACAACAATTCAATATTATGCACATCGTGAGTTAGGTGTGCAAGAGGTTTTTTCCCTTATCCGTCGTGGGCGCGGAGATGCTGTGGCCCATGCCCCGATCTCCAAGGCGGCATGGAATCGTTGCGCGAAACGCCGCAGGATCGCCCTTGCCCCGCGCCGGGGTTTCCCCTTGCCATTGCAAGCTCGACTGCGCTACGGCGCAACGAGACGCTCGCCCGCGTTGCTTCGCGACCTGGAACACCCAAACGCGCTCGTCGGGCGGCTCCCGCGTGATCAGACCGCCGCCGGGTTGAGCGGGCAGGTCGGCGGATTCCCCGGTTCGCAAATCGAATCGCCGCACGGACAGCGCCCCGCCGCGCGCGTGTCCCCCGTCGGCGTCAGTGGAAACGCCGCTTCATTCCCCTGATTTCCCGGCGCGCAATTGCCACAGCGACTTCTGAAACCCAACATGACCCATTGGATCACGAGCGATTGCATGAATCATTCGCGACCATCCGGCGCCGCACCCCGGAGCTGTTGCTACGACGCGGGCACCTGTTGTAGCGCGGACGTTCCCGCCTGCGCGTTGCCGAATCCCGGATTCGAATCCGCGCCGGCGGGAACGCCTGCGCCACTGAAAACGCCCCGCCCTTCGGAAGTTGGTTGGTTTGCGCCTCGTTGCTGATCAGATGCCTAGGCAGTTGGCGTCCCGATAGAATATTGACGTGCGCCACTGGCAGTTGTTGATTGCTCCGAGCCCTTCGAAATCCAGACGCCTGAACCCGCGTTGCATCAGATAGGCGAATCCTTCCAGATACTTATCCTGGTCGCTATTATCCCAAATGATCACTCCATCATCTCTCAGCGCTCCGAGGGAATTCCTGGCGCAATTCACCCGATCCCTGCCATCGATCACAATAATATGAAATCTATGGCTGTGCCCCAGAATGGCCTTGCAGTACTCGCCGCCGTAGACAAGCGCGCAATAGTGATACTCGACATTGGAGGGGATTCTCTCTTTCAGAGAATTGTACCAATCTCGATCATGCTCGTACGAAACGACGCGGGAGACTTGTTGGCTCCACCACAACGTGGAGTTCCCGCTTCCATATTCGAACACGGCCATGTCCGATCGTATCCTTCCGTTCAAGAAGAAGATGGCCGGATAGGTGAACCACGGAAGGCAGCGGCCATCTCGATCGACGGGCAATCCTTCCTCAACGCTTCTAAACCACCCCATTTCCTCTAAATAAGAGCGGAGACTATAGCAAAGAACCAGCCTTCTGCCCGCCGCAGTTCGCGACAGCATGGATCTTGCCACATTCCTGATAAGTTCCATCATGGCCGATCTCCTCTTCCAGAGAGCGCACAATAGCGAGGAGAGGGCATTCCCGTCAACGGGAGGCTGGACGCCGCCTGCGTTCCGGGCGCATCTCCCGATTTCGAGAGATGCCCCCCGGCGTCCTCCCGCGCGCTTTTCCTTTGCCCGGCCCGGCCTTTCGCCTTAGCATGCGAAGCTTGCATTGCGCCCGGGCCGATTCGCGGTTCGTGGCGGACATTCTATCTGGGTTGACGGCGTGTACGGTTTTATGGACCCGGCGCACATCCGCAACTTCTCGATCATCGCCCACATCGACCACGGGAAATCCACCCTGGCCGACCGCTTGATCGAATTCACCCACACGGTCGAGGGCCGCGAGATGCGCGCCCAGGTGCTCGATTCCATGGACCTGGAGCGCGAGAGGGGCATCACCATCAAGGCGCAGGCCATTCGCCTCCTGTATGACGCCGAGGACGGGCAGACGTATCAACTGAACCTGATCGACACGCCCGGCCACGTCGATTTCACCTACGAGGTCTCGCGCGCGCTGGCGGCGTGCGACGGGGCGCTGCTGGTGGTCGACGCGGCGCAGGGCGTCGAGGCGCAAACGCTGGCGAACGTCTACCTCGCCCTGGAAAACAACCTGGAACTCATCCCCGTCGTCAACAAGATCGACCTGCCCAACGCCGACGTCGAGGGCGTGCTGGCGCAGATTCGCGAGTTCATCGGCCTGGACACGGAGAACGCCCTGGCGGTCAGCGCCAAGACCGGCCAGGGGACCGAGGATGTGCTGCGGGCGATCGTCAAGCACATCCCCCCGCCCGGCGGCCGGCCCGACGCCCCGCTGCGCGCCCTGGTCTTCGATTCGCGCTACGACGACTACCGCGGCGTGGTGGCCTACGTGCGCATGGTCGATGGGTCGGTCCGCGTCGGCGACAAGATCCGCTTCATGGCCGGCGGCGCGACACACGAGGTGACCGAAGTCGGTTGTTTCCGACCCAAGTTCACGCCGCAGGAGAGTCTGGAGGCGGGCGAAGTCGGCTACGTGATCGGAAGCATCAAGGAGATTTCGGCTGTGCGCGTCGGCGACACGATCACCCAGGCGCGCCACGGGGCCGAGGTCGCGTTGCCCGGCTACAAGCCCGCCAAGCCGGTCGTCTTCGCCGGCCTCTACCCGATCAACCCCGACGACTACGACGACCTGAAGGACGCCATCGAGAAATTCAAGCTCAACGACGCCTCGGTCTTCGTCGAACCGGAGACCTCCAACGCGCTGGGCTTTGGCTTCCGCTGCGGCTTCCTGGGGCTGCTGCACATGGAGATCGTCCAGGAGCGCATCGAGCGCGAGTTCGGCATCAACCTGATCACCACCGCCCCCAGCGTCGCCTACAAGGTCAACCTGACAACGGGCGAATCCGTCGAGATCGACAACCCCGCCGACCTGCCCGATCCCGCGCGCATCGACTCGATGGAAGAGCCGCACATCGAGGCGCGCATGATGTTTCCGTCGCAGTTCACCGGGGCGGTCATGCGGCTGGCGCAGGAGAAGAAGGGCGAGCAGAAGGCGCTGCAATACGTGACGCCGACGCGCGTCCTGCTGACCTACGATCTGCCGCTCGCCGAGGTGTTGGTGGACTTCTACGATAAGTTGAAGTCGTGCACCCGGGGTTACGCCTCCTTCGACTATGAGCTCACCGGCTATCAGAAAGCCAACCTGGTCAAGCTCGACGTGATGATCAACAACGATCCGGTCGACGCCCTCTCCGTCATCGTCCGCCGCGACGACGCCTACTACCGCGGCCGGGCGCTGGTGCACAAGCTGCGCAAGATCGTCCCGCGCCAGTTGTTCGAGGTGGCGATCCAGGCCGCCATCGGCAAGAAGATCCTCTCGCGCGAAACGATCAAGCCCCTGCGCAAGGACGTTACCGCCAAATGCTACGGCGGCGACATCACCCGCAAGCGCAAACTGCTGGAGAAGCAGAAAGAGGGCAAGAAGCGCATGAAACAGGTCGGCCGAGTGGAAATCCCCCAGGAAGCCTTCATGTCCGTGCTGCGCGTGGATGAGGAGTAGGCCATCCTTGCGCTCTGGTGAGCGAAGCCGAACCACGAGGCTGGCTTCCGTGGCGTAGGCTTTCCAGCCTGCGCGATCAGAAACGCCGGCGCTGTGAAGATGAAGACGTGTCTGCAATAGAACGGCGCCGCACTTCCACGCGATTCGAGCGGCCAATGGCATCGCGGCCAGCCGTTTCGCGGGAAGGAGGAATCTCCATGGGTGTGACTCGTCGGGATTTTCTGAGGTACACCGCATGCGGGTCGGGGATTCTGGCCGGCGAGATGATCGCGGGCGGGCCGTGGGCGGCCGTCGCGGGCGAGGGCCAGACGCAGAACAAGCGGGGCAATGCCGCCCATCCGAACATCCTGGTGATTCTGGCGGACCAGTGGAATCCGTATTGCCTCGGCTGCGCCGGCGCGAAAGACGTCAAGACCCCGAACCTCGACGCGCTCGCCGGCGAAGGGGCTTCGTTTTCGGCCTGCTACACCACGAGCCCTGTCTGCATGCCCGCGCGCACGGGGATCGTCAGCGGCCTGTATCCGCACAACCTCGGCCTGTGGAACAACTCGACCACGTACTATGCTCCGCCCGACCAGACGACGCTGTTCGCCGACATGAAGCGCGCGGGTTATGAGACCGCGCAGATCGGAAAGCTGCACTGGTTCAACAGTGGCAAACTCAAAGGGGCCTTCGCCGACACGCGGGAGTATTTCCAGGCGATGGGCCTCGACGTCGCGGAATCCATGGGCGTCGATGGGGGCGGCGCGTTCGAACAGCGCGTGAAGGAACTGGGCCGGTGGGATGTCTATCACAAGGATATGGAGCAACGCTATCTGGAGGACCAATACGCGCCTCGGCCGAGCCTCCTCTCCCCCGAGGACCATTGCGACAGCATCGTCGCCCAGCGCGCCATCGAACACCTGCAATCGCGCCCGGCGGGCAAGCCATGGTTCACGGTGGTCAGTTTCAGCGGCCCTCATCCGCCCCTCGACGCGCCCGGGCGCTACGCCACGATGTACGACCTCGCCGCGGTTACTCTGGCGCCGACGTTCGCCGCGCCGATGAAGTATGGCGGCCAGGAGTATGACGAGGCGGCCATGCGACGGATGAAGGCCAACTACCTGGGCAAGATGTCGCTCATCAACGACCGGATCGGCGAGATCGTCGAGGCGGTGAAGAGCCGCGGGGAATGGGATAACACGCTGGTGATCTTCGCCTGCGACCACGGCGAGATGATGGGGGCGCACAACTGCCTATCGAAGGGGAGGTTCTACGAGGAGTCGGCGCGCGTCCCGTTGATCGTGCGATGGCCGGGCACGGTAGCCGCCGAGACGACAATCGCCGCGCCGGTCCAGCTGTTCGACATCTATCCGACCATCGTCGAGGCTGCGGGCGGGGCCATGACGCCGGGGCGTTTCGCCCAGTCGCTTCTCCCCCTCTTCCAAGGGGCCGAGGAGACGCGCCCCGCGGTGTTCAGCGAAATCAGCAACAAAGAGGAACTGCGCTACATGGTGCGGACGCGCCGCCTCAAGTGGTTCGTCGCGGACAAAGAGGAGCATCTCTACGACATGGAGGCCGATCCCTACGAGACGAAGAACCTGGCGGACGATGCGGCATACAAGAACGAGATTGAGGCGATGCGCGCGCGGCTGCTCGACTTCCTCATGAAATCGCAGTTCAACATCTCGGCGGGCTACGTGCCGAAGGTGCAGCGCATGCGCCAGGCGCAGGCGAAATCCGCCGCCGGCGCGGTTACACCCTGACCAGCACGATTGATTGCCTGATTGCGGAAGTGGCGATTGAGCACAACCTCCTGCTTCTCCACAACGACAGGGACTACGAGTTCCTCTAGAAGGTTTTTCCTAAACTCAGATTTTATTAGACCCCGCATGGCGGCGCCCCAATGAAGAGACCCAACCAGTTCTGGCCGACATTCCACTTGGCTCTCGGGGGCTTGGCATTTGTCGTCGGGACGTATGTGTGTTTCGACTGGATGCGCCATGACATCCCTCTCTCGCTCAGTTTGATCCACCTCACGCCGGGGCTGGTTTTCCTCGCTGCTTGGTGCGCCTGGAGAAACAGCCATCTTCGCCGACTTCACGTGCTGGCGGTCCTCGCGCTGATCGGATGTGCTGGGTTCTGGGGCTTTCTTGCGCCGGTGTATGAGTTCTTCTATCTTGCCTCCGCCGAGACCACACGAATCCGCCGCTATGATGAGATCATGCGGGCGAACCCGGATTCCGAGATACTGAGCCATTTTTCGCGATTCGTTCCGCCCGACGCTCAGCATGCGAAGATGTCGGCTCAACCGGGTTTCCTCCAGGGCGGAAGCCATCTTCAACTGCGCTACGACACCACACCCGAGAGGATTGACGCGCTATACCGGCAATTCGCGGAGCGAACGACCAAGTCCTTCTACGGCGGGGATGCGGTCGACCATATGAATCAGGATGATGGCATGTTCACAATCTTCTTCTATACCGCCGACGGGAGTGATCACACATTCCCACCCGACTATGAGGTCATGGTGTTCGATCGCTTGCCCACTGCCCAGCAGCGCCAGAAGGGCATCGACTGGAATCACGGCCAATCCCATGGAGTCGCAATCAGCAAGCAGCGGAATGAGATCGTCTATTGGCAGGAGCAGTGGTGAGTTGGCACGCTCGGATGAAGTGGAAACCTGGACTTCCGCTTTTAGGGGATTCCCGTCGACACCTCGGTCCTGATCGATTTCCTCGGGGGAAGCCGAAAAGCCGCCGCCGACCGGTACCAGCAGGCACCGGATAACGGCTTCCCATTGGGTTATTCCGGTCGGCCACCCGTTGGTCCGCGTCTCTACGGAACGTGGACCCCGGCGGCGGCGAATTCGCCGCCGGTTGTCGCGTCCCACGCCATTCCGCGAATGAAGAACCAATAGTCCCCCGCGGCCAGGCTGGAAAAATCAGCCCAGCCGGCGAAGAAATCCGCTTTTCCGGCCTGATACCCCATGCCGCCGTAGTCCACGAAATGCCAAAGGCCGAAGCCGCTGGGCCCCTGAGTTTCCACCCAGGTGGATTGCACGTGGTATGCGGCAATCTGGTTGTGCCATGTGCCGTAGATTTCAGGGCGCCAATGCAGCCGCGCCCGGCCGCCCCCCAGGCTCTCCGCCCACGCGTCTCGTGGCGTGTTGGGGGTCCCGGCATACAGGATTCCTGTCCACGGATTGTCGCAAACCCGCCAGTCGCCGCCGGCGTAGAGAGCCGAAATCCACGCGTGGTACGCCCCGGACATTCCCAGACTGACGTCGCCCCAGCGCACATAGTAGGGAAATGGGCGCCACAGCGTGTCTTGCCAGCCTCCCAGAACCCATGACTGGTTGTAGATGTCCCAGGCAAAGCCGAGATACTGGAGCGGAACCTGGTTGTACTGCCGCCACATCAGGCGGATCGTCCCTGGGTCCGACGCTTCGACGTAGGCCAGGTCGGGCGCGCCGAGGCCGGCGGAACGCACGAAATACTCATCGGCCCCCATGTCGTAGTTGGACCCGTCGCCGCTGAGCAGCTCCGGTCCCGGATAGGGCCGCGGATCGCCCTCCATATCCTCTACCAGGTCGGCGATGCCGCCGCCCGCGTTCGCGCACGGCGAGCCGGCCGTCAGTCGATACGTGCGCAGGATCTCCACGGCGACCGGAGCGACGACCGACCCTCCCGCCGTCAGGTCGCCCCAGATAGAAAGGCTTTCGGCCTCGTTTCCCGCGACGACGGACCATAGGGCTGCGACGCGGACAATCCGTCCCGTGTGCGCCCCGGGGGTGAAGCCGGCCCCCGGAATCAGCGCGGTCGTCTGGAAATCCGCGGGGCGGTAGGTCAGAGTCGTGGCCTGGGCCGCGAATCCATCGCTGAGAAACTGGGGAGAGGCGTTGATGTTCCCGTCGGTCGCACTCGCCCAATCCTGGATGCAGCAGTAGGTGGGCGAACTCGTATAGGCAATCTGCGGGTAGCCGGGAAGCGGGTTGTTGTCCCAGACGATGCAGTTCCGGAGCACGGAGCTCTCGGCAAACTTGACGCCGACTCCGGCCGAGGCGGTCTTGTTGCTGCAAATGGTGTTGTTCTCGATCCGGCCATCGCTGTAGTTCTGGATTCCGCTGGCGTTGTACGCGATCACGTTGTTGCGCACCCGTCCTTTGCTGCTGCCGTCGATGCCCCAGTCGGCGTTGCCCACGATGGAGTTCTTATGTACGAACGAAAGAAGGTCGCTCGCCCAGTAGATGCCGTTCCCGCCGTTGCCGACGATCTTGTTGCCCTCGATGACCGTGTCGCACCCGTAGAAGCCGTCTGCGTCATTCAGACAGACCGTGTTATTGCGCGTCAGGCCCGCGAAATAGGAGATGCCGGCGCCGGCGTTTTCCAGGACCACGTTGTCCTCGATCAGTCCCGCGCTGGCGTCAATGCCGGGCCCGATGTTGCGCGCGATTAGGTTGCCCGTCGTCTCCCCATAGAACGGGCCGTTGATCTGCATGAGGCCGAACAATTCGTTTTCCGTCACCCGGTTGCCGCGGATCGTGGCGCCGTAGCAGCCGCGAATTCCGCCCTCGTCGTTGTCCGAGACGGTGTTGTACTGAATCACGCTGTAATAACAGTGGGACAGGCCGCTGCTGCGCAGGTTCGAGGAAACGAGGTTGCCTTCGATCTGGCCGCTGCAGTAGGCGACCGCCCCCGTGAAGTAATTCGGGACGTCGTCACGCGAGTTGCCCGTGATCGTGTTTCCGAGAATCGTTCCATCGCAGTCATGGATCGCCGGCCCGTAATACATGGCGGAGTTGCCCGTGATTTCGTTGTCGGCGATGGTTCCCCCGCACATGTACATTCCGCCGCCGTCGGAATCGGCGCGATTGTTCCGGATCTCGTTGTCGCGGATCTCGCCGTCGCACAGCGCCAATCCGCCCCCCTCGTAGTGTGCCCAATTGTCGGCGATGTAGTTGTCGCGAATCAGACCGTCGCAGTTGTGAAGCCCTCCGCCGACGCCGCCCGCCGGCGCGACCTGGCCGCTGGCCCGGTTGGAGACAATGCGGTTGTTCTCGATGGTGGCGTGCGTTCCATTGCCCCAAACGCCGCCGCCGCTGTCGCCCTCCCCATGGGAAATGGTGAAGCCCGAAAGAACGCACGAGGCGCTTTCCGAGCCTCCGAAGACCACGCCGATCGAGGCGTTCTTGCCGTCAATGATTGTCGTGGCGACCACCGTCGCGTTGGTCGGGTCGGTGGAACGCAGGGTCACGTTCTTGCCGAAGAAGTGAATGAAGCCGTCGTACGTCCCCGGCTCGACGATAATGGTGTCGCCGTTCGAGGCGGCGTCCAGCGCCGTCTGGATCGACTGCCCGGGGTGCACCGTGATCGTGGCGGCATCGATCGGCGCCGTCGCAACATACAACACAGTGGCGAGAAGCGCCGCCATGGTCATTCCCTGTCGAATGAACATAATGCGCCTCCAAACTGTTGCCGCATGCCGCGCCGTGGGTCAGCGCGCGGGGACAGATCGGGTTGGACCCATTCGCTGGATGGTATGACAACAGTATATCCTCAGCCCCGTCTGGTCGCAAACGAAAAGCGACTCGTCCTGCGGAACGCGCCTGCCGGCTGGAGGCGCGGCGCAATCCCCGGGTTGCCTCAAAAGAGCCGTGTGGCTTTGGCGGTTGACGCCGCAGCCGGGAGGCGTATGATATACACAAAAGGAGGTGTATGGCAATGCGCACAAACATCGCTCTCGATGACGCTCTGATGGAGGAAGCCTTTCGCCACTCGGACGCGAAGACGAAGAAAGACCTCGTCCACCAAGCCTTGTCCGAGTTCGTGCGGAATCACGGACGCCGAGACCTGCGTCAGCTGCGGGGCAAGATCTCGTTCCGGAAGAACTATGACTACAAGGCGCTGCGCCGGGAGAGCGGGCAGTGATTCTCGTCGACACCTCGGTCATGATCGAATTCCTCCGTGGAAGCCGAAACGCCGCCGCCGCCCGATTCCTGCAGGCGCTGGATGACGGCCTTCCATTCGGCATCACCAGCCACGTCTACCAGGAGGTGTTGCAGGGGGCCGCTACGCGAAGGGAGTTTGGCCTGCTGAAAGACTATCTCGATACGCAAACGTTCTACGAACTGAAGCATGGCAGGGAGTCCCACGCGCGGGCTGCCCGCCTGTATTTCGACTGCCGGCGCCGCGGCTACACTCTGACCAGCACGATCGATTGCCTGATTGCCGAGGTGGCGATCGAGCACGATCTGCTGCTTCTGCACAACGACAGGGATTACAATTTCCTGGAGAAGGTAGCCCCCAAACTCCGGTTCTACTGAGGAATCACATGAATGCCATCGGACGCGCCAGTTGCTTGTGGTTTGCTCTCGGCATGGCCACTTGGGCTTTGATGGCTTCCGAGGCCGGGGCGGGAGTCCTTTATGTTCGGGCCGACGCGGCGCCGGGAGGCGACGGATCCAGCTGGGAGAGGGCGTGCAACCGGCTTCAAGACGCGCTGGAGAGGGCGAAGGCAGGCGACGACGTCTGGGTGGCGGCGGGGACGTACTATCCAACCGACACGGGCGACCACGAGGCTTCGTTCGCGCTGAAGCAGGGCGTGGCCGTTTACGGCGGCTTCGCGGGGCGCGAGG
>JAPLSS010000338.1 GCA_026398515.1 Candidatus Sumerlaeota bacterium
GTAGTCACAGATGTCCTTCCTCCAAGGCAGGATTATTATATTATCTGTGGCAAAACTACAAATTTGAAAAATGATGTCAAAATATCAGTACCATTAAATAAACCCAAACCAAAAATAGGGTCATGGGTCCGGTCCCGATGATGCGGGCCGTCGTCGAGGTCACCCGACCCTACGGCGTCCCGACCTTCGCCTCGCTCAACGCGATCATGCTCGACGGCACCGGGATGTGCGGCGCCTGCCGCGTGACCATCGGCAAGGACACCAAGTTCGCCTGCGTCGACGGCCCGTTCTTCGACGCGCACCAGGTGGACTGGGAAGAGCTGTGGGACCGCAAAGCGGCCTATAGCGACGAAGAGATCATGGCCGTCGGCCGCACGGAGCCGGTGGCGAGACCAAGGAAACTCTAAGGATGTGTTCTCTCGTGCTCGTGCTCGTGCTCGTGCTCGGTGGTTGATGCGTGGATGAAACCGCCGAGCACGAGCACGAGCACGAGCACGAGGAGGATGCGAACTACCACACGAAGAGAACTCAGCCAGATGGCCAAAGTCGCCAAACTCCCCCGTCAGGCAATGCCGGAACAACTGCCGGAGGACCGCGTCCAGAACTTCGACGAGGTGCCCTACGGCTACACCGACGAACTGGCGATGCTCGAAGCCGGCCGCTGCCTGCAGTGCAAGAAGCCGAAATGCATCGCGGGCTGCCCGGTCAACATCGACATCCCCGGCTTCATCGCGCTCATCCAGCAGGGCAAGTTCGCCGAGGCCGCCCAAAAGATCAAAGAGCAGAACGCCCTGCCGGCGGTGTGCGGGCGCGTCTGCCCTCAGGAAGAACAGTGCGAGATCAAGTGCGTCACCGGCATCAAGGGCGAGCCGGTGGCCATCGGACGCCTGGAGCGTTTCGCCGCCGACTATGAACGGAAGACTGGCATCGTCGCCGTGCCGCCATTGCCGCCGAAGACGGGCAAGCGCGTGGCCATCGTCGGCAGCGGCCCGGCGGGCCTGACCGTGGCGGGCGATTTGATCCGCCTGGGCCATGACGTGACCGTCTTTGAGGCGTTGCAGGACGCCGGCGGCGTGCTCGTTTACGGGATTCCCGAATTCCGCTTGCCCAAGGAAATCGTGCGCGCCGAAGTCGATTATCTGCGCAAGATCGGCGTCGAGTTCGTCTTCGATTTCGTCGTCGGGCGCAACGCCACGGTGCGCGAACTGCTCGAGGAAGAAGGGTATGACGCGGTTTTCATCGGCTCGGGCGCGGGGCTGCCCTCGTTCATGCGCGTCCCCGGCGAGAACCTGATCGGCGTTTACTCGGCGAACGAGTATCTCACGCGCGCCAACCTGATGAAGGCCTACCTCTTCCCCGATTACGACACGCCGCCCATCAAGCGCCACTGCGTGGCGGTCATCGGCGGCGGCAACGTGGCGATGGACTCCGCGCGCACGGCGCTGCGCCTCGGCGGCGAGGTGACCATCGTCTATCGCCGCGCGCGCGAGCAGATGCCGGCCCGCGCCGAGGAGATCCACCACGCCGAGCAGGAAGGCGTGAAATTCAAACTGCTGAACAACCCCACCCGCATCCTCGGCGACGAGCGCCATCGCGTGGTCGCCATGGAATGCCTGCGCATGGAATTGGGCGAGCCCGACTCCTCGGGCCGCCGCAGCCCGGTGCCCGTTCCCGGCTCGGAGTGGATCATGGAACTCGACACGGTGGTCGTGGCCATCGGCAACAAGCCCAACCCGCTCGTCCCGCGCACCACCCCGGAGATCAAGACCACCAAGTGGGGCACGATTGAGGTCGAGCCGAACACCATGGCCACCTCGGTTCCCGGCGTTTACGCGGGCGGCGACATCGTCTCCGGCGCGGCGACGGTCATCCTGGCAATGGGCCAGGGCAAAATCGCCGCCAAGTCGATCGACCACTACTTGCGCACCGGCAAGAACCCCGAGCCGCCTACGGCAAAGGACCAAACGGACCAGAAGGACTAAAAGGACCACAAGGACCACAAGGACCGAAAGGACCGCTACGACCGAAGAGACAAACAGAAGCGCCGAAGCCTATGGCGTCCGTGTGGTCCCTGTAGTCCTTGTCGTCCTTGTGGTCCCTGTGGTCCTTGGTCGCTAATCCTCATTGGAGGTTCGCCATGTCCACCGACTGCATGAACAAGGACCGCAATGCGGGAAAATGCACCTGCACCTACGCCGGCTGCCCGCGCCATGCGGTCTGCTGCGACTGCCTGCACTATCACCTCGCCAAGCAGCAACTGCCCGCATGCTGCTTCCCGGCGGACGTCGAGAAGACCTACGACCGCTCCTTCAAGCGCTTCATCCAAGCGTGGAGTTGAACATAGAGTGGCGTGGACAGCCTTGTCCGGGCAAGGTTGGAAAAGCTTGCAAGCCGTTTCTTTCTCGGATAACATTCAAAGTGTTTCTTGGGGAGGTTTTCGGCCGCTGCTGCGACATCGCGGAAAGGGCGCCGTCGGTTTCAGGTTGTTCTCGTCATCCTTGTCAGGAGGCGCGACGATGGGCAACACACGCTGGACCGGACTGTTCCTTCTTTTCATCCTCACCTCGGTTATATCGCAAGAGGCGGTGGGCGCCAGGCTGTTCGTGGATGGCGCGGTTGGCGTCAGCGGCGACGGCTCCAGTTGGGCTTCCGCCAAGAAGACGATCGGGGAGGCCGCGGCCCTGGCGGCCGCCGGCGATGAGATCTGGGTCGCCGAAGGGACCTACCTCGAGGCGGTGACCTTCAAAAGCGGCGTCGCGCTCTACGGCGGCTTCGCTAGGACAGAATCGACCCCCGACGACCGCGACATCGCCGCCCATCCCACCATCCTCGACGCCAGCACGGCGAACGGCGGCGCCCCGGCCTATCACACGGTGACCATGGACGGAGTCCATAACGCGCGGCTCGACGGTTTCACGATCACCGGAGGCAGGGCGAGCGTCCTGCCGGGGCAGGGCGGCGGGCTCTACTGCCGGAACGTGGACGGCCCCACCACGGTCGCGCAGTGCCGCGTTGCAGGCAACAAGGCTAACGCGTTCTATAGCGATCCTTCGTACAGCTTCGACGTAGGCGAGGGCGGCGGGATCTACTGCGAGAATGCGTCGCTCACCTTCGAGGATTGCGTGATTGAAGAAAACTCATCCGGCTCCGAGGGGGGCGGGGTCTTCTATCACAATTCCACGATCTTATTGACAGGGTGCCAGGTTTCCCGGAACTCGGCGTATGGGTGGGAGACCCGCCCGCCCTGGTGGCAAGGAAACATTGGCTACGGCGGCGGGATGGACGGCGACGGCGTTTCGCTGACCCTGCGCAATTGCCAGATCGCTGGGAATCAGAGCGGACGGATCGGGGGCGGGATTTACTGCCGCGGCGGCTCTCTCTTCATGGAGGAATGCCAGGTCGGCGGGAACCAGGCATTTGGTGTTACGCACTTCAGAGACCTCCGCTCCGATGTCGGAGACGGGGGAGGGATCTGGAGCGAGAAGGCGCAGATTTCCATCAGCCGCTGCCGATTCCAGGGGAACACCACGGTCGACTGTGGTGGTGGAGTGTGTCTGAACACCGACGCGTCCGGCGCCTTGGCCAACTGCATCCTGGTCGGCAATAGTTCGATCGAGGGCGGGGCCGTCTCCTCCTTCGATGCCGCCGCGCTGTCGATCGACAACTGCACGGTGGTCGGCAACAGCGCCCACAGGGGGGGAGGGGTGTCGGTGTGGTGGGATAGTGTCTCTACCTCGACCCTCCGAAACACGATCTTCGTGGATAATTGGGGATACGCGATCTACGAGGGGGATAGCGGCCGCGCCGATGCCGTTCCATTGCGATGCCTCTTTTTCGGCAACCCCGACGGAGACTTTTTCGACGAGGGCTCGACGGGCTATACCGGGGCCGCTGAGATCAATGCCCACGTCGCCGGAGCCAGCGGGAACCTCGACGGCGACCCGCTGTTTGAGATCCTTTCCCAGGGAACGTGGACTGCGGCGCCGGTCTACGATCATTGGAGCGACCTGACCACATTCACCGATGCAGCGGCGGCGTTTGTCCCGGGGACGCTGGAATACCGGATGCTGAGGACGGGGACGCCGAATCCAATCACGCTGCCAATCGCGGACAACACCACGACAACCCTCCAGATTCCTGGATATTGGAGTTGGCTTTGCGCCGCGGGCGATCCCTATTGGCTTCTGGGATTCCACCTCGGTCCCGGCTCGGCGGCCGTCGACACAGGCGGGCCCGGGGCGCCGCCTGTCGATTACGACGGCAATCCGCGGCCGATCGACATTCCCGGCCTTGGCGCCGACGGAACGGGGACGGAGTTCGACATCGGCGCGTATGAAATGCAGGGCATTCGACTCGTTCCTCCCGTGGCCGACCTGGGCGGCGGCCAGGCGGCGCTGGCGTGGACGAGCGACGGCGCCCCGCCCCTGCAATTCCTCGGATTCGCTTGGGACCTCTATGCGCGCTACTGGGTCCCGCGCGGTTGGAACGGCACGATGTGGTTCCCCTTCCCCTCCGACGCGGCGTCCGGCGCGATGGACCTGGGCCTCTCTGGCGGCTACCACGTCTGGATTTCGAGCCAGTGGACCGAAGGATGGCTGCCGTGCCACAACCCCTGGACGGGGATCGAATACAGCGGGGCGCCCCACACGCCGCTCGACGTCACGGTCGCGGATCAGGGCGGCCTGCGCGTGCGCCTCGCCTGGCGCCCGGAGATCTATGGAACGTGGCACTGGCAGGTGATCGCGTGGCAGGCGGGCCAGGGGTGGGTCGCCACCCAAGGGCCCGACGGCGCGGGGCTGTGGCATTTCCTTCTCTACCCCAGTCCCGAGTTCCTGGCGGGTGCGGCGGAGTTCACCATGCCTTCGGCGGGGGATTACTGGCTCTTCCTGCGCGGCGCCGGCTGGCTGGCGCCATACCCCACGGGTGAATGGGGCGCGGTGTTTGTATCGGTCGCTCCATAGTCCCTTGGCAGATGGCAGGATCTTCAGCCGCACTTCGCTCACAAGGCATCCTTCTCCATCCATGGCACAGTCGCCCAACCTTATCCTGATCGGCATGCCGGGCGTCGGCAAGAGCACGGTGGGCGTGCTGCTGGCTAAGGCTGCGTCGCGCGAGTTCGTCGACATTGATGTATGGATTCAATCGCGCGAGGGGCGGCGCCTTCAGGACATCATCGACGCCGTGGGCATGGAGGCGTTCCGCGCCCTGGAAGAGCGAAGCGTATTGGCGCTCGCGGTCCAAAACGCCGTCATCGCCACCGGTGGCAGCGTGGTCTATAGCGAGGCCGCCATGCGCCACCTGAAGACCGGCGGCGTAGCGATTCACCTCGACCTCGCTCTTCCGCTTCTGGAAAAACGCCTGACGAACCTGGATTCGCGGGGCGTGGTGCGCACGCCGAGCCAGTCGCTCGCCGAGCTGTACGCGGAGCGCCAGCCGCTCTATCGCCGCCACGCCGACGTCGCCATCGACTGCGCGGGAAAAACGCACGAGGAAGTGGTGGAGGAGATTCTGAAAATCGTCGAAGATCGAATGCGGAATGCGGAATGCGGAATGCGGAACAAAGTCTAGCGGGGAGGCGGATGAAGAACAGACGCTTCCGCTGTCCACTTATTCTTCATTCCGCATTCCGCACTCCGCATTCCGCAATCGCCTTACTCTTCATCAATCACCTTGTCGTAGAACCCCACGTAATCGTTCGGCGTGGCTCCTTCGCGCGCCGCCATGGCCGCACGGGGGTGCTGATTGAGCTGGCCGCCGATCATGTACTGAATATACGGCCCCCACTCCATCTTCGTCTGAATCGGCAGGAAGTGGTTCTGGATGCATTGCAGGACCGGGCGCAGGTGGAACTTCGGGTTCTTGAGGAAGCCGAACAGCAGCTCCAGCGGGCAGTTCCCCGCGCCGCGGCCCATGCCGTAGATCGTCGCGTCGAGCCGGCTGGCGCCCAAGATGAGCGCTTCGATGGTGTTCGCGTAGGCCAACTGCTGGTTGTTGTGCGCGTGGATGCCGACCTCTTTGCCCGTGCCTTCGACGGCCTTGAGGTAGCGCTGGACCAGGTCGCGCACCTCCTCGGAATACAGGGCGCCGAAGCTGTCGACAATGTAGACGACGCCGACCGGGCTCTTGGCGATCGCGTCCAGGGCGTCGGCGAGGTCGTGCTCCTGCACGGTGGAAATCGCCATCAGGTTGAGCGTCGTCTCGTAGCCCTTGTCGTGGGCGTCCTTGACCATGTCGAGCGCCACGGGGATCTGGTGGATGTAGGTCGCGACGCGGATGCAATCGAGGACGCTCTGGTCTTTGGGCAGGATGTCTTGATGGTAGTCGGTGCGCTCGGCGTCGGCCATGACGGTCAGTTTCAGATCCGTCTTGTTGTCCCCGACGATGCGGCGCATGGCGTCTTCGTCGGAGTACTTCCAGGGGCCGAACTCCGAGGGCGAATAGATCTTCTTGTCCGCCTTGTAGCCCATCTCCATGTAGTCGACGCCGGAGGCCACGCAGCACTCGTAGACGGCCTTGACAAATCCGTCCTCGAAATGATGATTGTTCATCAGGCCGCCGTCGCGGACCGTGCAGTCGTGGACCTTGATGTCGGGCCGATAGGTGACCCAAGTTCCTTTGGGCTCGATGACTGTTTTCTTCTGGGACATGAAACGCGCTCCCTCTCGAGTGGAGAAATGGCCGAATCCACCCGGAACTGTGCTTTTCCAAGAACGGAAAATGCGAGAAAAGCACCGCAGAGTGTCTCAAGTCAAGCTCAACCGAAGAAAAAATGAACAATCTATAAGAATCTTCGAACGATCCACCTGAATCATGGTCAACTGAGCAAATCTATATCGAATCTTTGCCGAATCTGCGCCACTAATACCATCCATACCATCTATGTCCACTAAGTCCACGATGTCCATTCAGTCCACCTCGCCCCCTTACGTCCACAAGGAGGCCGTCCCATGACGGATTCACCCCAGGAGAAACGAAACCAACTGTGGAAGCTTTTTGGCGACCTTCCGGATCGGCATCGACCGATTGCGGCGCGGAAGGTGGCTGAGAGGCAGTGCGACGCGTATGTCCTGGAAACGCTCGTCCTCGACCTTAACGGAATCGAGCAGGTCCCCGCCTACTTCGTGCGCCCGCGGATCTTCACCGTTCCAACCCCGGCGGTTCTCTACAACCACTCGCACGGCGGGAAATGGGAGATCGGGAAAAACGAGTTCATCCAGCCGCGCGAGTATCTCCAGGCGCCTCCCTACGCCGAAGCCATCGCGCGCAAAGGCTGGATGGGCCTGTGCATCGATGCCTGGAATTTCGGCGAGCGGCGCGGGCGGACGGAACTCTAT
The DNA here is from genome assembly GCA_026398515.1 of Candidatus Sumerlaeota bacterium. Taxonomy (GTDB): domain Bacteria; phylum Sumerlaeota; class Sumerlaeia; order JAPLSS01; family JAPLSS01; genus JAPLSS01. The sequence continues at coordinate 7,335 of JAPLSS010000338.1, forward strand.
CTGTTCAAAGACATGCTGTGGCGGGGGCGGGTGCTCTGGGGGATGATGGTCTACGACAGCATCCGCGCGGTGGACTATCTTGTCTCGCGCCCCGAGGTCGATCCCCAGCGCATCGCCACGCTGGGCATTTCCATGGGCAGCACGATGGCGTGTTGGACGGCGGCGCTGGACGAGCGGATCAAGGTCTGCGTCGACATCTGTTGTCTGACCGAGTTCGAAGACCTGATCGAGTCGCGCGGGCTGGACGGCCACGGCATCTACTATTATGTGCCCGGCCTTCTGAAGCATTTCACCGCCG
>JAPLSS010000342.1 GCA_026398515.1 Candidatus Sumerlaeota bacterium
CCAGAAGGAATGCCAGAGCGTTCCGTCCGGCCCTGTCTCCACCCAATTCCCCATGTAGATATCCCACGCAAAGCCCAGATAGAGCATGGGAGCGGCAGAGGGGCATGCCCATCTTAACAAGACGCTTCCGGGCGGGACCTCCGAGACGGAGAGCAGCGACGGCGGCCCGGGCGTGGAGGCCGGAACAAAGTAGGACTCGGGATTGGGGTCCAGCGTGTTGCTGTGGGACATGCCGGGATGGCGCAGGAGCAAGCCCGAGAATTGCGGCTGGTGAATCTCGAAGATCAGTTGGTTGCCGAATTCGCGAGCGGGAAACTCGCGCCGCAACAACACCGAGCCGCGCGGGAGGCTTCGGCCCAGAGTGTCCTGATCGTCTTCATTCACCATGCCCGTGTAGATTTGGCCGGCCAGGGGATAGACCACAATGGGCCGCTCGTCTCCCACCGCGCCCGCACTAAATGCCGCGGAGCAGATGATCGCCAAGGCGCTGACGGCCCACCCAAGACCAATAGCCTTCGCTCTTTCGATTCGCGGGACTGGCGCCCCGCGCCTCTTCGCGGCGCGCCAACGGACTCCGCGGAATGGGCGGTCCTGCCCCCCCGTGCGAAGCACGCGGCGCGATCCAGAGCATGGGCGCTGTGACCGTAACGATTCCATGACGCCGACTGTCCTTGGAACGGATGACTCTCAGGATCCCTCGGCGGAGCCTTTCTTCGGATCTTCTTTCGTCGCTTTGGCGGCGTCCTGGCTGGTCTTTGGGGACCCGGCCGTGTCGGTCTTCTTCGGCTCTTGCCCCGGGGGGGCTCCCCAATAATCCATGAATACGATATTCTCTGGAATCCATTTCCACTCAATGCTCTGATAGGTGAAACGGACTTCCTCCATGTGTTGGTACGTCTCATAGGCCGGATCGAAGCTGGTGGGCATCATCAGTTTGACGCCGATGAGACGCGCGTGACCCAAAGTGATGGTGTAGTACTTGACTTCCTGCCGGGTGTCGGGATCGATGCGGTAGAAGTCCAGAACGACTGCGCCGAGGTCCTGACCCGTGACCAAGACCTGATACAGGAGCGGCGAGGCCTTGTCGATCTGTTTGAGAATGGTCAATGGGTGGTGCTGTCGGGCGCCGCTGGGCAGGCCCGTGCCGGCGTCGATGGGCGTGGCGAGTTCATGGTCAACGGCGAAGACATCAATGGTGCCTACGCGTCCATCCTTCTCGCTGCTCCCCGGGATGCCGGGGATCGTGAGGTTGCACGGAGTCGCCGCCAGGCATGGAGTCGATGTCACGCAAGCCATTGCTGCGCCCAGCAGGGCCAGAACCTTGAATGCCCTTTTCATCGAAGGACCCTCCCTCGGGACATGGCAGTCTGAAACCTACGGCCTGGCCGCCGCGGCCCTCTCGCCGGGCAGCAGGACGAACAGCTCACTGTATATTTTGATCCTCCCACAATTGGGCGCGGACGCGCAACAGGAAAAGCAAAAGACAATCCCTTCGCCCTTGCCCCCGGCGCGCGTTTGTGGTTACCTGGGTTCTGTCGCAGCGCTTCGCCCTTCGCCGCTGATCCTGCTCCCGTGACCGCGGACCCATGAGCCAAGGCCGTTTCGTTCACCTGCATTTGCACAGCGAGTATTCGCTCCTGGATGGGGCCTGCCGCTTCAAGCCTTTGTTCCAACGAGTCAAGGAACTGGGCATGGACGCCGTGGCCCTGACCGATCATGGCAACCTGTTTGGCGCGTACGATTTCTACAAAGAGGCGAAGGCCGCGGAGGTCAAGCCGCTCATCGGCTGCGAGCTGTACATGGCGCCGGGCAGCCGCTTCGAGAAGAAGGGCGCCGAGCAGCAGAGCAACCATCACTGTCTTTTGCTGGCCGAAAACGTCGAGGGGTACTACTCCCTCGTCAAGCTGAGCTCGCTGGCGTACGACGAAGGCTTCTACTACAAGCCGCGCATCGATTTCGAACTGCTCGCCCAACACGCCAAGGGCCTGGTCGGCTTCTCCGCCTGCCTGGCCGGCCCTATCCCCGAACGGCTCCTTGAAGGCGATGAGGCGGGCGCGCTGCGCCACGTCGACACGTTCACGCAGATCCTGGGCCAGGGAAACTTCTACCTGGAGCTCATGGATCACGGCATGCCCGAGCAGAAGAAGGTCAACGAGGGGCTTCTGCGCTTGGCCCGAAAGACTGGCCTGCCGCTGGTGGCCACCAACGACTGCCACTACCTGCGGCGCGAAGACGCGGAGATTCATGAAGTCCTTCTCTGCATCTCGACGCAGAAGACGCTGTCCGATCCCGACCGGTTGCGGTTCGGCAACGGGCAGATTTACCTAAAGTCCCCGGAAGAGATGATCCAGATGTTCGGCCACGTCGACGGCGCCATCGACAACACGCTGGCGCTGGCCGAACGCCTGCATGCCTCGATTCCGACCGATCAGAAGCTGTATCCGGCCTTCGTGCCGCCCGAGGGCAAGACGGTTCAGCAGTACCTTCGCGAACTGACCGAGGCGGGGCTGAAGAAGCGCTTCCCCGAAAGCCTGCCCGACGACGAAGTCTATCGCAAGCGCCTCGAATACGAGCTGGCGACGATCGAGAAGACCGGCTTTTCCTCGTATTACCTGGTGGTCTGGGACTTCATTCACTACGCGAAGGAGCGCGGCATTCCCGTGGGGCCCGGGCGCGGGTCGGGCGCGGCCAGTTTGGCGGCCTTCGCGCTGGGCGTCACCGATCTCGATCCCATCCGCCACAACCTGGTCTTCGAGCGGTTCCTCAATCCCGAACGCGTCGACCCGCCGGACTTCGACATCGACTTCTGCTTCGAGCGCCGCGGGCAGGTCATCGAGTACGTGAAGAAGAAATACGGCGACAAGAACGTCGCCCAGATCATCACCTTCGGCACTCTGAAGGCGCGCAACGCCGCGCGCGACGTCGGGCGCGTGCTCGGCATGACGCCGCAGGAAGTCGACCGCGTCGCCAAGTTGATCCCCGAAACCCTGGGCATCACGCTGGACAGCGCGCTGGAGCAATCGTCCGAGCTCAGGAGCCAGTACGACTCGCAGCCGCGGATCCGTCAGCTGATCGACTACGCCCGGCGTCTGGAAGGCACGGTCCGCCACTCCTCAACCCACGCCGCCGGAGTCGTCATCGCCGACCAGGACCTGAGCGATCTCGTGCCGACCTACCGCGCCTCGGGCCCGGGCGGCCGTCAGGAATTGGCGACGCAATACGCGATGAAGCAGGTCACCGGCCTGGGGCTGCTGAAGATGGATTTCCTGGGGCTGAAGAACCTGACGATCATCGACCGCTGCCTGCGCTCGGTGAAAGAGATCCACGGCGTCGAGATCGACTGGGACCAAATCCCCGACAACGATCCCCCGACTTACGCCATGCTTCAGGACGGCAAGGCGTTCGGCGTCTTCCAACTGGAATCCAGCGGCATGCGCGATCTGCTGCGGCGCCTGAAGCCGGAGACGTTCGCCGAGATCACCGCCTTGATCGCCCTCTACCGTCCCGGTCCGATGCAGAACATCGGCGAGTTCATCGACCGCAAGTTCGGCAAGATCCCGGTCGCGTACGACCATCCGTCGCTCGAGCCGATCCTCAAGGAGACCTACGG
>JAPLSS010000546.1 GCA_026398515.1 Candidatus Sumerlaeota bacterium
GCCAATCAACTTCAGCGGGGGTCGTACGTGAGCCTGCAGTCGGCGCTGGCGTTCCATGGCGTCATCCCCGAAAGCGTGCCGGTGACGACCAGCGTCGGGCCCGGCCGTCCCGAAACGGTGCGAAATCCGCTGGGCGCCTTCGAATTCCACCATCTGTCCGTGAGGCTGCTGTATGGCTATGCCCGCCTCGAGGTCGCCCCCCGCCAGTTCGCCTTTGTGGCTTCCCCGGAGAAGGCCTTACTGGATCTGACGCACTTGACGCCGGGCGCGGATTCGCCCGACTACCTGCGGGAACTGCGGCTGGGGAACGCAGGGGCGGTGAACCCGCAGGCGCTGCGGGAGTTGGCGGAACGGAGCGGCAAACCCAAATGGGTCCGGGCGGCTCGGATTGCCGCAAGGCTTCTGTCCGCCGAGGAAGGCGAGTCGATATGAAGGAATACCTTCGGCAACTGGCGGAGCAGGCGGACAATGACCTCATCCGCGGATGTCTGGTCCGGGAATACCTGCAGGCTCGGATCCTCGAGTCGCTGCAGGACCGGGGGGTGTTCCTGCGCTGGGCCTTTCTGGGGGGCACAGCCTTGCGCTTTCTTTACGCGATCCCCCGGTTCTCGGAGGACTTGGACTTCTCTCTGATCGCTCCGGGGGAAGACGTGGGTCTACGGACGGCTCTGGCTCAGGCGAAGCGCGCGCTAGAGAAAGAAGGCTATCGGATCGAGTGCAGGGTCCGCGATCACAAGACGGTTGCCTCGGCCCTTGTCAAGTTTCCCGGTCTGCCCTATGAACTAGGCTTTTCCCCACGTGCGTCACAGACGCTTTCGATCCGGGTGGAAGTGGACGCCAATCCGCCGCCGGGCGCGGGAATCGAGACTACACTGGTCCGTCGTCATGTGACTCTGCGCCTGTGCCATTACGACAAGGCGTCCCTCCTGGCCGGCAAACTGCATGCCGTTCTGAGCCGGTCGTGGGCCAAGGGACGCGATCTCTACGATTTGGTCTGGTACTTGGCGGACCAGACTTGGCCGGCACCGAACCTGGAGTTGCTGAATGCCGCGTTGGCGCAGACCGGTTGGAAAGGGCCGGTTATGACGGCAACGAACTGGCGGGACGAACTCCGTCAACGGATTGCGGCCCTGGATTGGAAGCGCGCGCGGGCGGATGTCCGGCCGTTTCTGGAACGCACGCGCGATCTGGATCTGGTGACCGCGGATGCTCTCGTCGGTCTGTTGAGGTGAGATGGGGCGCCCCATGCCCCGCGACCCCGACCGATTCGGCTTTCTCGTCTCCTACGCCCGCGGGGGCGGCGATCCGAACGCGGAATTCCGTTTTGACTTCGGCGAGGGCGAACAGGATAATTCCTTCGTCCCATCGCGCGAAAATGGGAATCCCATTCCACGGGCGTCGCGGCGGCGTTTCATCCGCCCGTCGCCCGCCGTTTGGCAAAACGTTTGGCCTGAACGATGATTCGTATCGCGGTGCGATGCCCCAACTGGGTCGGCGACACGGTGATGGCCACTCCCGTTCTGGCCCACCTGCGCGCGAGCTATCCCGGCGCGGAAATCACCGCCGTCGCCCGGCCCAACAGCCGCGCCGTCCTGGAGGGCAATCCCCACGTCGACCGCGTGTGGATCGCCGACGACCGCCGGCTCGGGAACCTCTGGCGCTTGGCCCGGCGCGTGCGCCGCGAACGCTTCGACTTGGCGATCCTCCTGCCCAACTCGTTCCGCTCCGCGCTGCCGTTCTATCTCGCCGGCGTGCGGAAGCGCGTCGGCTACGCGCGGGACCGGCGTTCCGTTCTCCTCACGCACCCGGTCGAATGCGCCGAGTTTCACATTCGCTGCCATCAGGTCGAATACTACATGAACCTGCTGGCCGACCTCGGCGCGTGCAACGTCGAAGAGGCGGAGCGCCAACTCGTCCTTCATCCGACCGACGCGCACCGGCGCGAAATCGACAATGTGCTCGCCGGCCAGGGCCTGTCCGCGAACCGCTTCCTGGCGGCGATCAGCCCCGGCGCGGCCTACGGCTCCTCGAAGTGCTGGCTGCCCGATCGGTTCGCGCGGGTCGCCGACTTCCTGACGGAGAAGCACGGGGCGGCCGTCCTCCTCGTCGGCGCGCCCGACGAGGCGCCGTTGTGCCACGAAATCGCCTCTCTGTGCCGGCGGCCCGTGTTCGACCTGGGGCCGCGGGTCAGCCTGGGCGGCCTCGTTGCGTTGTGCGAGCGGCTGGGGCTGTTCGTCACCAACGACTGCGGCGCGATGCACGTGGCCGCCGCCATGCGCGTCCCGCTGGTCGCCATCTTCGGCCCGACCGACCCGACCCGCACGCTGCCCTACGATCCCGACGCCTCCGTCGTGGAGAAGATCAAGACGTGTCGTTGCGAGATCGCCCCCTGCTACAAGAAGAAGTGCCCCATCGACCACCGCTGCATGACGGCGGTGGAGACGGCTGATGTCGAAGCCGCCATCGAGCGGCAAATCCAGCGCTTGCGTGCCCGCTCATGAACGCCGCCGGACCTGCAGGCGGCGCAAGCGCCGCCGAACCCGCAGGCGGCGCAAGCGCCGCCGGACTCCCCGCGGTCCTTCACGTCGACAGCGGCAAGGAATGGCGCGGCGGCCAGGCGCAGGCGCTTGAGTTGCTCCGCGGCTTGCGGGGCATGGGCGTGGTCCAACGGTTGGCCTGTCCGCCCGGCTCGCCGTTGGAGGAGCGCGCGGGGGGCGAAGGCTTCGAGATCGCGCCGATCCCGATGCGCGGCGAATGGGACCTGTTCGCCCCGCGGCGCATCGCCCGCGCCGCGCGCGCGATGGGCGCGCTTCTGTTGCACGCCCACGATTCGCGGGCGCACGGATTGTGCTGGCGCTCGCTCGGCCATCTGCGGGGGGCGCGGCTGGTGGTGACGCGGCGCGTCGATTTCGCCATCGGCGGCAACTATCTGTCGCGCCGCAAGTACCGCAATCCGCGGACCCATTACATCGCCATCTCCAGCGGCGTCCGCGAGGTCTTGGTCCGCGGCGGGGTGGCGCCGGAGCGCGTCGACGTCGTTCCCAGCGGCATCAACGTCTCGCGCTTCACCGGGAAATACAGTCGGGCCGATTTGCTCGCGGAATTCGGCCTCCCAGCGGAGACCTTCGTCGTCGGCAACATCGCCGCGCTGACCGATCACAAGGGCCAATGCTTCCTGATCGACGCCGCGCCGCTGGTGTTGCGCGAATGCCCGCGGGCGCGCTTTTTCATCGTTGGCGAAGGCGAACTGCGCGGCGCGCTCGAACGCCAGATCGCCGGACGCGCCCTGCAAGGCAACGTCTTTTTGACCGGCTACCGGCAAGACGTGGAGAAGTTTCTCGCGGGGTTCGACCTGTTCGTATTGTCTTCGCGCCTCGAAGGGCTTTGCACCTCGCTTCTCGATGCGCAATACTTCGGGGTCGCGGCGGTCGCCACGCGCGTCGGCGGCGCGCCGGATGTGGTGGAAGACGGACGAAACGGCCTGTTGGTCGAGCCGCGCGACCCGGCGGCGCTGGCGGAGGCGATCCTGCGCTTGTGGCGCGACGAGCCGCTGCGCCGGCGCTTCGGCGCCGAGGGCCGCCGCGTCGTCGCGGAGCGTTTCACCGCGCAATTCATGGTCGAAGGCACGGCGGCGGTGTATAGGAGACTACCGCTTTAGTGGCGTAGGCTTTACAGCCTGCGCAGCGGCGAACCGTGGGCGATACAAAGAATTATGTCGCCGTGCTTAACGCCGACAGGATGCTTTCATGCAAGCCCCACTCGGCAAAATCAAATCGCTCCCCGACGCCAAGCGCGCGGTTGAAGAGGCCAAAGCCGCGGGCAAACGCGTCGTGCTGGCCAACGGCTGCTTCGACCTTCTGCACGGCGGCCACGTCTCCTATCTCGAAGACTCGAAAGCGCAGGGCGACTTCCTCGTCGTGGGGCTGAACAGCGACCGCTCCATGCACGGCCTCAAAGGCCCGTCGCGGCCCATCGTGCCCGAGGACGAACGCGCCGAGATGCTCGCCCGCATGGAGGCGGTCGACGCCGTGGTCCTGTTCGACGAGCCGACCTGCCAGAATCTGCTCGAGACTCTTCGCCCGCACGTGCACGCCAAGGGCACCGACTACACGCGCGAAACGGTCCCCGAACGCGAGATCTCGCGCCGCCTCGGCATCGAAACCTACATCGCCGGCGACCCCAAGGAAGGGGCCACGAAGGACATCGTCAAAACCGTGGTGGAGCGATACGGGAAGAAGAATTGAGGAGAAACGAAACAACGAACACGGCGGAATCATAGGGGGCAGAATAATGATCGCCATTACTCCGCCCCCTATGATTCCGCCGTGTTCAGTCGCTTGATCCTCGCGCCAGCGCGTTTTCAATCGCCAGCGCTTCGTACCCCACCTTCTCCCCCGAGGGCATATCGACGACAAAGCGCTCGCCCGCCCGCTTGCCGAGGAACTGCGAAGCGAACGGCGAATTGTAATACAGGATGTGCTCCTCCGGGGCGGCGTCCCACATGCCCAACAGCGTGAAGCGCTCCTCGGCGCCCGTTTGTTCGTTGCGCGCCGTCACCCGCGTGCCCGGCCCGATGGTGTCCGTCGAGACCGTCGACGGATCGATCGCCCGCGCCCGCGCGATCTGATCGTGCAGTTCCTCGACGCGCGCGAAGAGCATTTTCTGCCGCTCCTTGGCCGCGTGATAGTCGGCGTTCTCGCGCAAGTCGCCCAGCGCGGCCGCGTCCCCAATGGCGCGGCTGTTCGCCGGGATGTCCACCGTCTTCAACTGCTGATATTCCTCGCGCGCCCGCCGCAGCGACTCGGCCGTCACGTAGTGCTCTCCCGCGCCGCCTCGCCCGCGGCTTTCGTCCTCGAAATCGCTGCGCACGTTGCGCATCGCCGTCTCGATCGATAGCTTGTACGTGTCGCTCAGCGTCTTGTGCTCGCGGATCGCCGCCAGCAGCATCCGCGCCTCCGCCGTCGTCGACTCGCGGACCACCCGGCAAACGTGTTCGTGCCCATCCTCCATCAGAACGGCGCGGATCGCCTTCTGCGCGCTGCGTTTCGCCGCCGGCGTCGACTCATCCGACGTCTCCTCGCCCAGCGTCTCCATGAAATCGAGCAGGCAAATCAGCACGTATTGCCCCGGCATCTCGACGCCCGTGTCGGCCCACTTCGATTCCAACGCCTGCCGGCACGCCCAGACGAACACCTCCGGGTTGACCGCCGGCTGGGCGAACAGCGACTCGACCGCTTCCACGGCCGCCAGCCCCTTGCCGCGATCGTACAGCTGCTTGAACAGCGCCTGCGCCAGCCGCAGCGGCGCCTCCACCAGCATCGACGAAAAGACCTCGTCCCAATCCTCGGCCGCCGCCGCCACGTCGTCCAACGCCTGTCGAGGGCCACGCCCTCGCTCTCGCCGAGCAACTCCCGCAGCGCCTGCCCCGTGTAAGCCGCATCCAACCTCTGCGCGTAGTTCGCCGGCGCGATCGCCCGGACCGCCACGCCGTACGCCGCCGCCAGCCGCCGGGCCACGGCCTCCGGCATGGCCTGCGCCGATTGCACCTTGGCCAGCGCCTGCGCCGCCTGGTTGCGGTCCGCCCACGCCTCCGCCCGCTCGAACGCCTCGGCGCATTCCTCGTGGAACGAGCGCGGCTCCTTGCGCAGCGCGATCGTCGGGTTCGCCGCGCCGCGGAACTCGATGTAGGGATCCAGGCGAAACACGTAACGGTTCTTGTTCCACCACGCGGTCCATTGCGACGGCTTGAAAAACCGGGTGGTCAGCAGCGTCTTCAACTCCGACTGCCGAATCTGCCCGCCCATGTCCTTGACCACCCACTTGAGAAACGCCGCCGGGTCCTTGCGCGCCTGCTCCATCAGCCCTTCGGGGTCGTGGACCTTGCGCGCCAGGACATGCCGGTCCGGCACCGCTTCGAGGAATTGCCGGACCCCCGCGAAGGAAAAGCGCGTCGGCCGCTCGTCCTCGAAGGCCAGTTCGACAAAGCCTTCCACCTCGTCGATGGCCGTCACCACGCCCACGCCGCGCGTGGCGTGGCGAAACACCCGCCCCTCGTCGCACAGCAGCCACATGCGCAGCTTCAGGTAGTTCTTTTTGATTTCCGTGTCGTAGAGGAGCCCCGAGGCTTTGAGGAACCGCTCGAAACTTGGCCGGCCGCCATACACCGCCCGCAGGCACGCCACCAGCGGCTCGTGCAGGTCCTTGGGGTTCTTCGTGTGCGGCAGGATGATTTGGATGACCTTCAACGCGTCGGCGTGGCGGCCCTGGTCGGTCCACTGCATCACCGCCAGCGCGACCATTTCCACCAACTGCTGTTCGCGCTTCGGGGTGGTCGTCAGGCGCTGGCCCAGCTCCTGGTAGAACGCCGGCTGGGTCGGCGGATCGTCGAGCAGTTTGACCCACAATTCGTCGAGTTTCGCGTATTTGTGTTCGCGAATCTGCTGGAGCAGGTCCGCGGCGATCTGTTCGGTCTCTCGGGTCATCAAACGCGCATCTCTCATTCACCGCTGGACTTCGGATTCATCAAGCAGGTCATTGAATCAGCCCCGTCCCCGCCGCGCAAGGGCAATTCCGCCCCGGTAGGTCTCGGAGGTCTCGGGGGCGCGCCGGGCCGCTGCTCTGTGGCCGCAATCCCTTTCGGCGCGGTCGGCGTCCCCTTCGGCTTCGTGCCATGAAAACAACGCCTGGGCGGGCGCGAATTGCAGATTGCAGGTTTCCCGCCGCAGGCTACAATAAGGGTGGGCGTTGCTTGCTCCGAGGTCCTTTCCCGCATTGCCGAGAACCTGAAACGAGAAACCAGAAACGGGAAACCGGGGACCCCCTTCCATGGAGAAAGAATTCCTTTCCAGCTTCACCTTCGGCTTCCTGATGGCGCAGCTCTTCCCCGGGGCGCTCACCCTGTTCGCGCTGAGCGCGCCCATCCTGGCATTGGGGATCGCGCCCAACGCCTCGCTCGCCGATTTGGCCTGCGCCGTCTGCGACAAGTGGTTCACGACCCCGACGCGGGTCGTGCTCTTCCTCTTCCTCGCCGTCGGCATCGGCATGTTCATCCACGGGATTCATTGGATGATCCTGGCCTGGCTGGAAAACCGGGCCGACTCGCCGCGGCCGGTTCGCCAGCTGTGGTTTCATCGGATGCCCTTCTGGACGCAGCTGCTGCTCGCGCCCGCGTGGATGGTCGTCGAGATCCTCTGGCTCCTCGTCGCCGTGCGCGGACTCGACAAACTCACCATGGAAGAGAACGTGTCCGAACTGCCGCCGGAGCGCTTCGAAGCGTTCGAATTCCTCCAGGAGTTTTACCTGTATTTCGGCCAGTTCTACGCCCACACCGCCTACGCGCTCCTGATCAGCATCCCCTGCGTCCTGGCCAGCCTGGGCCGCGTCAGGCCCGGCGAATGCGCCTGGGCCGCGGCCCTCCTGTATTTCGCCGCGGCCGTTTTCCACCTCATGGGCCGCGTCCAGCTCGCCTCGCTCTTCAAGGCCGAGCGCAAGCTCCTCGACCACGCCGCCCGCGAGCCGCGTTGAATCGTCCGGCCTCCACTGTTCCGAAAATCGGGGTATGGAGTCCCGCCTTCAGGCGGAATGCTGCAAACCCGCATTTCTCACCAAACGGGCGGTTCCTGGGGGCGCGGACGGCCACGTCCGCAATGGCGCGCATCGGAGTAGCGGAACCACGGCGGACGTGGGCGTCC
>JAPLSS010000755.1 GCA_026398515.1 Candidatus Sumerlaeota bacterium
GGACCGCGTCCACATGGTGCACCTCAAGGACATCGACAAGGACGAGAACGGCCAGCACGGCAAGGAGCACATCATCGGCGACGGGCCGCTCGACCTGCGCGCGGTCATGCAGATCCTCCACGGTTGGCGTTTCGACGGGCCGATTTCCATCGAATACGAGGCCAACACCCAGAAAATCATGGCCGATCTGCGGATCGCCCTCGATCGCATCGAAAAAGCCTTGGCATAGAACGGAAAGCCGGATAGGAAAATCCGCGTTTCCGACCAATTCCCTAGAGGAGAGCGCCATGAAGAAGTTCCGCGTAGGCATGATCGGCGTGGGCGGCATTTCGCCCAGCCACCACCGAATGCTGTCGGCCATTCCCGACCGTTGCGAAGTCATCGGCATGTACGACATCCGCCCCGAGCAGATGGAACTGCGCAACAAGGAGTGGGGCTACAACACCTTTCCGTCGCGCGAGGCCCTGTTGGCGGCCAAGCCCGACGTCGCCTGGATCATGACTCCCGTCCAGCCGCGCCTGGAGATCCTCGAGGCCTGCTTCGCCGCCGGACTGCACTGCTTCACCGAGAAGCCGGTGGCCCTCAACATCCCCGACGCCGAGAAAGCCGTCGCACTGTCGAAGAAGTACAACCGCAAGTTGTTCGTCGGCCACAACCAGCGCAACGAGGCCGACACCTACACCATGGGCAAGATGTTTTTCGACGGCGTGCTCGGCGACCTGATCAAGGTTTACTTCCACCATTACATCCAGCGCGAGGACCAGTTCTGGGCCAAGAAGGTCCGACAGCCCGACGCCTGGCGCCTGAAATTCGAGAACTGCGGCGGGCGCATCTTCGAGTTTTCCATCCACGGCATCAACTTCATCCAGTGGATCGGCGGCAAACCGTCGTGGGTCTACGGCAAGAACGACGCCGTCTCGCCGACGCTGGCCAAGGAAGGCCTGGACGACGTCGTCTCGGCGCACGTCGCGTTCGCGAAGGGCTATGGCGTCAACGAGACGATCATGGCCCCCGGCATGAAAAACCGCCGCAACATCGGCATCGTCGGCACGAAGGGCGAGTGCTGGCTCGAAGAGAAAAAGATCCGCGTCGTCGTCCCCGGCGAGAAGCGCGACGAGTTGATCGATCCGTTCAAGTGCCCCAGCAAGGCCGAGTCGTTCTTCGAGGCGATCGAAAAGGACCAAACGCCGATCAACGACGGCATCGCCGCGCTGGAGACGACGAAGATTTGCTCGGCCTTCAACGAAAGCGTCGCCAAGAAGCAGGTGATTATGCTCTGAACGGCGCCCGTTCCGGAACAGGTCCACCAGGTCCACCAAGTCCATCACGTCCATTGCGTCCATTGCTCTAAGGAGTCTGGCATGACAGTCAAACTCGGTTTCATCGGCACGGGCGGCATCGCCAATCACCACATGAAGAACATTTCGGAAAACAAAGGCTTCAAGGTCGTCGCCGCCTGCGACCTGATGGCCGATCGCGTCAAGACGTTCGCCGAGAAGTGGGGGATTCCCCATCACTACTCGGACATGGATAAGATGTTCGCGGGCGAACGCCTGGACGCCATCATGGTTTGCACGCCCAACTACGCGCACAAAGAGCCGACGATCAAGGCGCTCAAGGCGGGCATTCACGTCTACTGCGAAAAGCCGATGGCGATGAACGTGGCCGAGGCCGAGGAAATGACGGCGGCGGCGAAGAAGTCGAAAGCCATCCTGACGATCGGCCACCACATGCGCTTCAAGCCGGCGAGCCAATTCGTGCACAAGGCGCGTCTGGCCGGCGACCTGGGCGAAATCTACTTCGGCCGCGTCTGCTATCACCGCCGGGGCGGCGTGCCGTGGTGGGGCGCCTTCCACATCAAGGACAAATCGGGCGGCGGGGCGCTGATCGACATCGGCGTCCACATCATCGACCTCGGCCTGTGGCTCATGGGCAGTCCGAACCCGGTTCAGGTCTTCGGCGCGACCTACGCCAAACTGGCCAAGCGCACGGATGGCCAGCGGCCCAACCAGGATCCCAAACGGGCGGCGGAGTTCGACGTCGACGATTTCGCCACCGCCTACGTGAAAATGGATAATGGCGCGACGATGGCCATCGAGTGCTCGTGGGCGGCCAACGTCGGCCCGAAGGAAAAACAGGCGATGGAGTTCTACGGCGACCAGGGCGGCGCGACGCTGGATCCGCTTGCGGTCTACACGCATCGCCACGGGCAGTACGTGGACATCGCGCCGCAGCACCTGCCCAACCCGCAGCCGCATGGAGAAGCCACCGAGCACTTCCGCCGCGTCATCCTCGGCGAGGCGGAGAACCTGGTCCGGCCCGAGCAGACGCTGAACGTGCAGAAGATCCTGGATGGCATCTACCAGTCGTCCATGACGGGCGAACCGATCGTTTGCGGGTGATAGGAAGCACGGAATCCCGCCTTTAGGCGGAATGCGCGAATTCGGAGCAACTCTCCGAAGAAAGCATTCCGCCTGAAGGCGGGACTCCATACTCCCAGTTCGTAGCGACGCCTTTGAGCCGTTGTGGCTGAAAACGCCTAAAGGCGTCACTACGAACCTTAGTTTTACATATGCCCCATCATCAGCGGCTTGCCCATGAGTCCGTCGAGCATGATGCGCCGGCACAGCTCGTAGTACTGCCGGCTGACCTTCAGGGCTTCGCGCTGCGCGTCGCGCGCCGCCTCATAGGCGTCGTCGAGCGCCTGCTGGTCGTAGAACGCCTTGGAAAGCCGCATGTACGTGCGCACGCGCGCGCGGTTGACATCCAACTCCGGGACCAACGGCATGACGCGCCGCAGGGCCGCGACGCTTTGCGGCCCCTTGCGCCGGCCCGCCTCGGCCAACGCCCGATCGATTTCGGGATTCGAAGCGCCGGCCGGTCGCGACGCCGCTACGGGCGCGGACTCCGGCGCGCTGGCCGGCGGGGCCTGCTTCATCTCGGCGATGGCCTCCCGCGCCGTGTCGACCGCGTCGTCTCGAACCGACAGCCCGGCCGCGACAAACAGGTCGCGCAGGTCTTCGGCCGACGTCTCGCTGAAGATCGCGCAATCGCTCTCCACGTCGGTCAGCCCCTTGGCCTGCAGCGTCCGTTCCCACAGGCGCGTGACGTGTTCATACCCTTGGAAGGGCTTGATCCCATAGCGGCCGAGGATCACCCACGGCACGGCGGTCAGCGCCGCGTCGTCGGGTTCGCCCCGCAGAAGCGCGAGAATCGAATTCTGCAGCGGCGGCTTCGGATTGATGGCCACGATGGGCGTTTCGCTTTCGCGCAGGCGACGGCGGATTTCACTCACCCACGTGTTCATGAAATCGTCATGCCCGAAACCGAACCGGTGCAGCATCTCGTGGGGCAGAGGCGTCATTGATTCCATTTCAAACCAGCGCGCCGATAAGAAGACCGAGGTCGGCAGCAGGATCCCCGCGGCCGACGAACTCCCCCCGACCGTCGGCGGCAGGATGGCGCGCATGAAGATGTCGGTTCTCTTCCACTTCGGCGGCTGGCCGTAGACATCCAGAATCGTTCGATACAAGCGTTCCGTCCCCTTCGCGAGCCGTTCGATGCGTTCGCGCAGCGGCGGCGCGTAGTGGAAGGTGTAATGCTCGGTGCTATACGTCGTCCATTCCGTCCCCGGCAGCTCCGCGGGCAGTCCCGGGACGACGCCCCGGCCGACGCGATAGCGAATCGACGGCAACGACTTCGGATCGACGTCGTGCCCCATCTCACGGAAGAACCGTCCGTCCGGTTTCTGGGTCTCGTCCAGCGGCTTGCCATCCAATGTGGCGGAGAATTGGAACGCCAGCTTCAGCCCGCCCGCCAGCTGAATTCCCGTCAGGAAGTGGCCATTGGCGTCCTGGGCCAACAGCCCCGCCCCAAGCACATTTTTCTTTCCGTAGAAGTTCGGATAAACCTGGTGAAACACCGTCGCTGTGGAGGGCGAATCGAGCGTCAGCGCAAGGGTTTGGCCGGGCGTGAGTCGGTAGAGCTTCGGCGAGTAGATGAACTGCTGCCGTCCGCCTTTGATCGTGTATTGCAGTTCGATCTCGCCGGGGGAAACAAGAATCGTCTGGCTCGGCGCGCCTTCGACCGACGCCGGGGTCGCGTCATGGCCGAACTGGCGAATCTGAAGTTCGGCGGAATCGACCTTTTTTAGATGCGATGGCCCCTTCAAGCGGATGCGCGCCGACTGCTCGCCGGACGGAGTCCACTTCACCTCCTCGGGCGCTTCGGCCTTCGGCTCAAACGCGACCCAATGCTCCGCCGCCTTCTTGCCGCCCATGCCGAGGACCGACAGCGGCGCGCCTTTCGTCGTTTCCACAACGAGCCGTCCGTTGCGGCTGGCGCCCAGCGAGGGGAAAGCGATCTGGGGCCCTTGCGGACGGTCGATCACGTGGACCTCGTCGGCCTCGCCCGCGCCTTTGCCCTCGATCGTCATCTGCAATTCCGCGTCGGGCCTGAGCGTCACCGTTTCGGTGGTCTTCTCCAGCGAGCGGTTCTTCCCCACCAGAAACACAGCGCGTCCGGGATGCGTCTTCCCATAGGTATCCGGGCTGAAGGCGACGATCGTCCACGCGCCCGGCGCCAGCGGCAGAACGATGCGGCCCCGGGCGTCGGCTTGGGCGAACTTGTCGGCCGGCGCGCGCACGGCATAGTCTTTCATGTAGGCGAACGCCTGGGCGCCCGCCAGGGGCTTGCCTTCCTCGTTCTGAACCGTCAGGTCGAGGGCGACCGGCCGGAGCCCTTCGCGCTGGTCGGCCCTTTCCGTGGCCCCGCCGGCGGCCAGCAACGCGTTCAGTTCCTCCTTGGGCAAGGCGACCTTTTCATACACGCGGAGGAGCGACAGCGCTTGGGCGAGAGTGGTGGAGGTCTTCTCATCCTTTTCCCGCGCCAGCGCCTTCTCCACGTCGCGACGAACGCCCAGTTCGAACGTCGCCCGGCTCGCGGCGCCCGCGAAGCGCCGCACCTCTGCCTTGGGCGAGGCGAGCAGGTCGCGAAGAACCGCGACGCGCTCGGCCTCGGGCAATTTCGCGATGGCGGCCTGGGCTTCCCCCGGTCGGGTGGCCGCCAGCTGCGCGTAGTCGATTTTGGCCGCCGCGCCGTGCGCTACGGCCATCGCCCAACAAACCAGGAACTGCAACACTAGCGTGACACGAATTCGCCGATTCATTTACTTTCCTCCTCGATGTCTCCTGGGAGCGCCGACGTCCTCGTCGGCATTGTAGCGCGTCGGATTGCTGTTGGTCGCCGACGAGCACGTCGGCGTTCCCAGGAACCGCCTTGTCCTTTGGGCCATGGTTTCAATCGGCAATCGCCAATCCTCAAGGCCGCAACGCCTTGGCGTCCTCCCAAAACTTCTCCAACCGCTTCCGCATGCGCGCGCACACGTCGGGATGCCGAGCCGCCACGTCGCGCTGTTCCAACGGGTCCTCGGCGCGGTTGTAGAGTTGATCGGGAACCACGCCGTTGTTCGCCATGAACCGCCACTCGAGATCGACTACATACTGATACTTCTTGCCCCACCCGGTGATCGTATATTCGCGGCCGGCCGACGAATCGCCCTGCGTCGTCTTCCAGAAACCCCGGCCATGAGCGGTTTCGGGCGGTTCAACGCCCAGCATCTCGCAGCACGTCGGCATGAAGTCCGGACTCCAGACCATGCCCTTGACCCGCATGCCCCTCGGCCCGCGCGGGTTGCTGATGATGAGCGGGACGTTGGCGATCCACTGGCTCAGCGTGTTTTGCAATGATGGCGTCTTGGTCACGCCGCCGTGCTCGCCCAGCAGCGTGCCGTGGTCCGACGTGAACAGGATGATCGTCTGATCGCGCAGCCCCAGCGCGTCGACCTTCGCCGCCAGTTTGCCGACCCAATAGTCGACCATCGAGACCTCGCCGGCGTAAAGCGCGCGCACGTCGTCCAGTTCTTCCTTGGTGAAATCCGCCGCCGACAGCGAATGGTGCCATGGGCTGAGGTAATGCGTCCCCTTGTAGTTGGGATCGGCGTACATGTCGTAGAAACGCTTCGGCGGATCGAACGGCTCGTGCGGGTCGAACAACTCGATCCACAGCAGGAACTTCTCCGCGTCGCGATTGTCCTCCAGCCACCGCATCGCCTCGCCGATGGTCTGGGCGGGGAAGTACTTGGATTCATCATCGCCGCGGTCGGCGACGTTCTGGAGATACTGCTTGAGAGGGCGCGTGAAGTCCTTGGAGCCCAAGTGCTTACGCTCCGGAGGGATCTCTTTGCTGCGCTGGGAGAAATACTTCCAGGGGTCTTCGCCCTTGTTCGCGCTGACGTAGGCGTCGCCCTCCTGGCCGCGAATCCATCGCCACTCGTGGAACCCGCGGTGGAAGTTGTAGTTCGCCTTGAACATGTGATACGTGTCGGCCATCAGCGCCGTGCGCCACCCCAGCTTGCGCAGATGCTCGGGCAGAGTGATCTCGTCGGCGGTCAGCGGCGACCATCCGCGAAAGGGCAGGGTGAACTTGCCGGTGAAGTGCACGAGGCGCTCCGGCCCCGTCGGCAGCCCCTCGGCGTGCGCGTTCTCGAACAGGACGCCTGCCGCGGCCAGCCGGTCCAGCCCCGGCGTCTTCACCCTCTTGTTTCCCATGCAGCCCAGATGGTCGTTGCGAAAGGTGTCGGAGCAAATCCAGATCAGATTCACGATGCGGTCTCCTTCGCGCCTCGAATTGTGTATGAGTCCGTTCCTTAGCATTTCGGCCAACCACTCGTCAAAGGCCGATTGTGGCGCGGGCTTTGGAGTGGCGTAGGCTTTCCAGCCTGCGCATCTCTCTACTCGCCGCTGAACAACGCGCAGGCTGGAAAGCCTACGCCACATTTTGCCCTTGACCCTTTGGCCGTTGGACTCACAACTTACCGCGCATTGTGTCGCTGATTATTCCGACTTCTCTTCGCGCCCCCCACGACGCGGAAAGGGACTGTGGATGAACATCGTCATCATCGTATCCGATTCCATGCGGCGCGACTACCTCGGCTGCTACGGCAACACGCGGGTCCGCACGCCGCATCTTGATCGTTTCGCCGAGCGGGCCGTGCGCTTCCAGCGCTACTATCCGGCGAGCCTGCCGACGGTGCAGAACCGCCTGGACCTGATGACCGGCCGTTTCACCTACACCTACGCCGGCTGGGAGCCGCTGCCGAAGAACGAAGTCGCGCTGGCGGAAATGCTGGGGCGCCAAGGCTACGTTTCGATGTTGGTGGCCGACACGCCGCACGCCCTGACCGGCTCGATGAACTACCAGCGCGGCTTCACGGCCTGGGACCTGATCCGTGGGCAGGAGGGCGAACGGCTGTGGACCGAGGACCGGGACGTGGACCTGCCGTGCGATCCGTCCAAGCTGCGCGGCGGCGAGCGCGTCATGCGGCAGCATCTCGCCAACACCTCGATGTGGCGGAGCGAGGAAGACACGTTCGTCGCGCAAACCATGCGGCGCGCCTCGACCTGGCTGGAGAAGAACTGTCGGCGGCAGAACTTCTTCCTCTATGTCGACACCTTTGATCCGCACGAGCCGTGGCTGGCGCCGCAACCCTACGTGGACCTTTACGACGCGGGGTACACGGGCCAGCGCGTCCTCTATCCGCGCTACCGGCGGGCCAGCGAATTCGTGACGCCGCGCGAAGTCCAGCACATGCGCGCGGCCTACGCGGCCGAAGTCACGCTGGTCGACCGCTGGATCGGCCACCTGCTGGGCAAGATGGAGAGTTTGGGCATGATGAAAGACACGGCCATCTTCGTCACCGCCGACCATGGGTTCCTCCTGGGCGAGCACGACTACATCGGCAAGTCGATCATCGAACCCGGCGAGAAGCGCACCGTGCATTTTTACGAGCCGCTGGCCGCCGCTCCCTTGCTCGTCTGGACGCCCGATTGCGCCGCCGGCAAGGCGCCTGCGGCCCTGTGCTCCACGCCCGACCTGACCGCGACGGTTCTGGACGTGTGCGGCGTGGACAAGCATCCGCGCGTGCAGGGGCGCAGCTTCCGCGATGTCCTCGAAGGCCGCTCCAACCGCTGCCGCCCCTTCACCGTGACCGCCGCTGCGTTTCCCCAGAAGTCCATGCTGTTCACCCCCGGGATCGGGACCGCGGTCCTCAACGACGGCCGATACACCTATATGTACGGCGGCACGGACGAGAAGCCGGAGCTCTACGATCTGAAGTCCGACCCGGAGCAGAAGCGCAATCTTATCCGCCAGGAGAAGAAGCGCGCCCTGGCGATGCACCGGCGTTTCGTTCGCTGGCTCGAAGAGCTCGAATGCCCGCCCGAGCACTTGGAGCCGCGGAGAGAGGCGGGGCTTTAGAAACAAAACAGGACCTATTAGACCTACAAGTCCTATAGGTCTTCTTGTCTACTGCTCCGCCGCTGGTGAATCTCACACAACATCTCTGGAACCCTGCCTATGCGCATCATCCTCTTCGACATCGACTGCCTTCGTCCCGACCATCTCCGCTGTTACGGCTATGGCCGCCCGACCTCTCCGACCATCGATTGGGTGGCGGAGCGCGGAGTCCGCTTTACGCGTTACTGCTGCGCGGATTCCCCCTGCCTGCCGTCGCGCATGGGGTTCATGTCGGGGCGGTTCGGCGCCCGCAACGGCGTGACCTCGAACATCGGCGCCGGCGCGCGGTTCCACATTCGGCACACGGCGTATCGCGGCCCCGAGCCGGACAACGAAATGCTGATGCGCCAATTGCGCCGCGCGGGTTGCGACCCCATCAGCTTCTCTAACTTCGCCGACCGCCACTGCGCCATGTGGTTCATGTGCGGATGGAGCGAGTTTCACACAATCAACCTGAAAGGCGGGGGAGAGGACGCGGCGGAGGTGAACGAGAAGGTCTTGCGCTGGCTCAAGGACAACGCCACGCGCGAGAACTACCTTCTTCACATCAACTATTGGGACACGCACCGCCCGTATCGCATGGACGCTTCCTGGGCCGACCGATTCAAAGACCATCCCGTGGCGCAGCCTTGGCCGGATGAAGAGGCGATTCAACGCCACCAGTCCATCGACGCTCCGTTCACGGCGAGGCGGCAATTCAAGGACAATGTCAGCCCCTATCCGCTGATGCCCGGCGCCGTGCGCAATCGCGCGGAATTCGAACACATGATCACGGGGTACGACGCGTCGATCGCCTATGTCGACCATCACATGAAGCGGGTGTTGGACGAGCTGGACCGGCAGGGCGTTCTCGACGACGCGGCGGTCATCATTACCTCCGACCACGGCGACGCGTTCGGCGAGCACGGCGTGTATTCGGACCACGTCTGCGCCGACGAATGCATCCACAACATCCCGCTCATCGTCCGCTGGCCGGGACTGACTCCGCCCGAGTCGCACTGCGATTCGATGATATACAACATCGACCTTTCGGCCACGCTGTGCGACCTGTTGGGCGCGCCCATTCCAGCGGATTGGGACGGTCGGTCGTTCAAGGAAAACCTCGCCGGGCGCACAGGGCTGGAACGCGGATATCTAGTGTGGGGCCACGGGCTCTACACGGTCCAGCGCGCGGTGAGGACTCGCGACCGCTTGATGATTCGGAGCGATGACCGGATGACGTATCGGATGGAGCCCGTCGAGTTGTACGACATGGAGAACGACCGCTATCAGACGCGGAACCTGCGCGACGAGGAGCCGCAAACCGTCGAGCGGTGCGATCACCTGTTGAACGAATGGCTCCAGGAGCAACGCGAGAAACCGCATCCGATTCCCGACCCGATGGTCCTCACGTTGCAGGAGCGTTCGGCGGAGCGTTCCCGCCGCCGGGGGTGAGCACGGACTTCGCGAACCGACTCTATTGCTTCAATGGTAGAGCCGGAGATGAATGCGCGAAGCGCTTTGGAGTGCGTGCGGCTTGCCGCCGCTTTTGTCGCGAATGCGCAGGGTGCCAGATTCGACAGAAAAGCGGCGGCAAGCCGCACGCACTCCAAAGCGCTTCGCGCACTTGAATTTGAATGTCTGCCCCGCTCGTGTCTCTTATCGAGGAGCATGCGATGAAATCCTTCCGCCGCGAATTGTGGTTCCACATCCCCCAACGCCGCCAAACCGTCGACATCACCGACCAGGTCGGAGAGGCGCTGCGCGACAGCGGCGTGAATGAAGGCCTGTGCCTCGTCAACGCCATGCACATCACGGCCAGCGTGTATATCAATGACGCGGAAAGCGGCCTCTATGACGACATGGAGCGCTGGCTGGAGAAACTCGCCCCGCACGAGCCGGTGTCGCAGTACCGCCACAACGTCGGCGAAGACAACGCCGACGCCCATCTGAAGCGCAGCGTCATGGGGCGCGAGGTGGTCGTCGCCGTCACCGACGGGCGCCTCGACTTCGGCCCCTGGGAGCGCATTCATTACTACGAGTTCGACGGGCGGCGGCGGAAACGGGTGTTGGTCAAGATTATCGGGGAGTGAACGGATTTTCGATTTTGGGCGGTATCGCCCTGCCCTTGAATCGTCCTGCCTTCGTGCGAACCGACGGCAACTCCGACGTGGCCATCCTCCTGCCCGTGGGGCCGACCAACGTAGCCTTTGCCCTCAGCAAGGACGGCGGCGGCCACAGCCAGTTGACCATCGTTACCGAGGGCGAGGACCGCGTCAAGCCCGGCACCCTCGCCAACGGCACCC
>JAPLSS010000333.1 GCA_026398515.1 Candidatus Sumerlaeota bacterium
AGTTCCGAGCCGGGGCCGCCTCGATGCTCGATCTCGCCCGCCGCGTCCGTCATCACCTGCCGGTACGCCTCCTCCTCCTCCGGCGAGAGCCGCACGTCGCCGCCGGCGCCGGCGGTCTCGACGCCCATGGTCTCGGTCCACGGTTCGATGAGGTCCTGGTTGCGCTGCGCCAGGTCGGTCAGGCGCTCGCGGACCTCGTCGGGATCGACGCCGGCCTGGGCCAGTTCTTCGATATCGGCGACGATTTTCATGCCTCGGACGAACTCGTCGTAATTATCTTTCACCTGGACCTGTTCGAGCGTGTATTCCATGTTGGCCAGCGCCATCGACCGCGCGACCGACTCCCGGTCGATCTGCAGAAACTGACGCACCGACTGTTTGGCCAATGCCGGCTTTCCCTGCTTCTCAAATTGCACGGCCTTGTGGCGCAGTTCCTCGGCTTTGACCTGGCGCTTGTTGATCTCGCGCCGCTCGCGCCGCAACGCCGTTTTGGCCTTGGTCAACGCCTCGCGCCGCCTCCGGTCCTGTTCGGCCTTCCGCCGCGCCGGCGATTTCAATAGATCATCCCACCATCCCATTCCTATTCCTCCTCTTACCGGACTGCCCCGGGTCTATTCGTAAAGTTTCTTTTCCAACGCCTTTGTTTGTTCGTCGGAATCCGCCGCCGCGGGTTCTTCCTGGACGTCATCGTCCCCCAAGTCGTAAACGGCCGACAGCCGTTTCTCGAGCGAGGAGGCGGTTGTAGAAACGGGCGTGGATATTTCGCCCGCCTGGTCCAGTTCGGTGGCCGCTTCCATCGCGGATTCGTGCGACACCACGATCTCCTCGAGCCGCGTAGTTATGGTGTCGATAGCCTGTGCCTCGACGCCCCGCTCGGCCATGGCGCGCGCCCGCCGCACCTGCTTGATGATGTTGGTCAGCATTTGGCAGTTGGCGCCGTGAATCTTGGCTGGCTCGTCTTCCGCCTCGAGTTCCTGCACGAACCCTTCCGCCTGGCGCAGCAGGTTCTGTTTCATCACCTTGATCTTGGCGTCTTTGGCCTGCGCCAAGATGCCCTCGACCCGCTTGGCCAGCGGCTCGAGCCGATCGAGCACCTCCTGCTGCCGTTTGCGGCTGACGGCCCGAAGCTCGACCAGGCGCTTCTCGAGCCCCTCCCAATTGTCGGAAGCCTCGACCGCCTTAAAGAGGGCCGCAGTCGGGTCGTCTTTCCCTTTGAGCGCGCTGACGCTCTTTTTCAACGACTGTTTGAAACTAGCGAACAAATCCATGGCGTTCCCTTTCTGTTGCAGTGGCTACTGGAGTTCCAGCAACCAATCCTCCCGGCCGGAATCATCACAGACGATATACTTCGACCCCGGTTGCGCAGCCCGGCGAAACGCCTCGGCAACGCACACCAATGGCAGGTCATGCTCGAGGGCAAAAGCGCGCGCGCTGAGTGGAAACCGTGCCACGGGCGCCTGTTCGAGCGCCGCGACACATCGCTTCATCCGTTGCTCGTCCGATTGTCCTTCCAACAGGGCGGAAACCAGCGCCCGCGGGACCCCGCACAGGTTGTGGCGAACTTGCCACCGGCAATCGGAATCCAAGGCCACCAACCCCATGCCGTCCGGGACCTTCACCGAAGCATCCCATCCCGTCGGGCTGAAAACCAGGCCAAAACCCGCGGCGCGATCCAGCCTGTCGAAATGCTCGACCACAACACCCAGTTCACGGGACGACGCCGGCTCGATAACGTATCCCTTTTCCAGCAGCGGCTGCAACGGCACGTAACTGGCCACCACCAACCGCGCCTGCACCCGTTGCTTGCTCCAAGGCAGGCGACTGCCAAAAAGCGCCTTAAAGTGGATACACCGGTTTGAAGGCAAGCGGGCCGCGATCTCCGCGACCGGCGGCTCTTTGGGACGAGGTCCCGTTGGAGCGCCTCCGGGGGGGTCACCGACGGGCCGACCTTGTTTTTCAGTCAGCCTGCGACGCCGCAGACCCGGCTCGCCGGGGTAGCGGGCAATTCCACGAAGCGCCCCCTGAATATGCCGGACAAAAAGCGTCTCCAGATACCGGCACTGATCGATGGTTATGGCGTTGTCGGGAAGCTCGGGGGCCGCCCCGGCAACTGCCGGCCCGCGTCCGTCGGAACCAGGCAGCCGGCGATTGCCGCCGCGTGCGGCTGCCCCGGCAGTTTCATGGGGCCGCACAAGATCGGTGAGGGAGCCACCCGTCCTCTTGCCGGTTTCCGGCGACGCTGTTTTGGGGGCGCCATGAAGCCTGCAACCCCGCACGCCGGTCGACCAGCACTTGTAACAGATCTTGGCCCCACATTCCGAACAGACCCCGGCAAAAGACTGGGCGCTGACAAACGAAGTGCAACATGCCGCGCAGATTAATCTGTCGTCATTCATAGGAAACGCACTTTCTATCCCTGTATTCAGCAGCACCCCCGTATCTGGCTTGACTGCTGTGACGCGCACTTGCCTTTCTCAAGTATATATATATTGCGTTCAGAGTCCAACAGAGCAAGCCCGATGCCATCCCCACGTGACCGATCCGTCACGACGGCGTGTTTGAGCCAGAGCCGAAGAGCCTTGGTAGCCGAATCATTTGGAAGGCGAGTACCGCATGCCAACATTAACCTCTGCTCCTGAAACAGTTGTCAATCTCATATCAACACTCTCTGCGACGGTCGAGAAAGTGTCCGCGGGGATAGCCGGATCCTGGTTCTACGGCCTTCTTGGCCTGGGAAATTTTCTGCAGGTGGCGATGCCGACAAGCCGTGCCGAATTCCCTTTTGGCTCCTTCGGTGGTTACTTGGGTGTCATTCTTCGAAGCGTCCTCATGTGCCTCTTGCTCCGCACCCTTTTTTGCACCAGGGCTGACGCCTTCGTCCCCGGTATCGTCGTTGGCGGCGCAATTGCCCGGCTCGCCGGGCTTTTCAGCGACGCCAATCCCGGCATTCTCATTCCCTTGGATGCCATTCCTTGGTTTCAGACGTTCAGACTCTGGGCGGTCTATGACATTGCCATTCATGGGGCAGTCTTGCTGCCCGTCTTGCGGCTGTGCCGTCGCCATGATTCGACCCTGGACTTGCTCTGGTAGTCTTCCTGACGGGATATGGCCTCGTGCACTTCGCGATTGAGTTCTTCCGAGAAACGCATCACATCCTCGGCCCTTTTACCTATGGGTCATGTCATGGCGGCCCTCAGTTTGTCGTCGGAATCGTTATGCTGGCTGGCTACGGCTCAATGGCCATCCCTTGGAGTGGGTGGGCGTCATCGTTCGGAACAGGGTGGCGCCTTCCATCGTAACGGGGTGGCGCATTCCCGCGGAATCACCGGGTGTCATCCCTCGGAATACGCAGCTCAATGGGGCAGGTCTGCTTAGACCGAAGTTCCAGAGCCAGATTGGATGCAAGTTTTATTCAGCATTGGGGATAGCATTGTATTCAAATGCGGGCGTACTGGGCACAAAGTTTCGCTACGTGCGCTTCAGACCGAGC
>JAPLSS010000852.1 GCA_026398515.1 Candidatus Sumerlaeota bacterium
GCCCCGGATGCCGGCCGGTTCGATCGTCAGCGCCGTGTCGGAGGCGGGCAGGTCCGCCGAGGCGGTCCATTCCAGGCGCGCGGGCGCCTGGAGCGGCGGGTTGAAGTCGGCGTAAACGATCGAGCCGCTCTGCACCCAGCCGACCAAGCAGGCGCTTGCGCCGACCAAGCGGGCGCTTGCGCCGTCGGGGCCTCCGCTCGTCATGGACGCCACGCGCAGCCCGCGCGGCAGGGTCAGTTGGCATTCGCTCAGGGCGCCCTCGCGCGGCTGCAACTGGGCGGCGGCGGCCTCGCGCAACAGGCCGTCGCCGAATGCGAAGACCTCCGCGATGTCCACGTCAAACAGGGGGCGCAGACGCCGCAGCGACAACGCCAGGCGCCAATCCGCGGCGTCGGTCTTGTAGGAGCGGATGGACTGAGCGCCGGAGCGACTGCGCTTGGCGGGCTCGGTGGGCTCGGTGGACGACATGGACTTCATGGACATGGTGGACTTGGTGGACTGATTGGCTTTGCTCGTCTCGTCCACCTTGTCCACTCTGTCCACTCCGTCCACTTCGTCCACCCCGCCCGAGAGCTCCGAGGCGCCCAGCCGCTCCAACCCGTTGTCGTCCAGCGAAAGAATCTCGATTTGATTGGAGATCGCCAGCCGCAACGACTGCGCGGCGCGGACCCCTTTCGGCGGCCGAAGCGCGGGAACGACCCAGTTCAGCGCCGAATCCGGCGCCGCCGACGCCGCCCCCTCCGCAATGAAGAACCCCGCCAGCGAAATGGAGGCCGACGACGCTTTGGCCAGCCGCAAGCGGACCTCCGAGTCGGAGACCGTCGCGCCGAGCAGTTGGTCGCCGGACGCGGAAACGATGCGCAAACTGGGGTCCTTCGCGAACACCGCTTCCGGCGGCAGTTCGCTTCCGGCGGCGGCGTTCAACCGGGCCCTCGTCTTCCACTCCGCCGTGGCCAGCGTGTCCCATGAGGCCTGCGTGTCGATCTCCGCCCGCCATTCCGCCGCGGCGCCCTGCGATCGGACAGCCGCCGCTTCGCCGGTCCAGGCGATCTCGGCCGCGCCGGGGCGAACCGCGCCGACCAGCGCGACGCGGCCGTTCTTGTTCTCCACGATGCAATTGCCCGCGGCGGTCGCCCGCGCATAGGGGAGTTCAATGCGCCATTGGCCGGCGGCAACTTCGGGAAAGATCAGCCGCACCTTCCCGGCGGCGCCGGTGGTTTCGCAGCGCAGGTCGAAGGGCGCTCGGAGCGATCCGGCCCAATGCGGCGCCATCTGCAATTCCAGGCCGTCGCCGGACGGCTTGATCGCGGCGCCGGGCGAACTGGTTGCGGACTCGTTCAGCGCCAATCCGGCGAGGGCGAGCGAGACCGTCGCCGGGGTGTCGGCGGGATTGACCGCCGAGACGGCCAGGTTCCCATGAATCGTCAGGGAGCCTGAGGTCAAGGCGCCGTCCAGCCGCAGTTCGGCCACGAACGGCCGAGGCGACGGCCCCCATGCCTGCCCCGGATGGGTCAGGTTCCAGAGGCGCGTGAATTCCTCGCGCCCCATGAAACCCAGCGGGTCGCGCAGGGATTCCGGCGATTCGCCCTCGGCGTACGGGACCAGAATCCGGGTCGCGCCGGCAGGCGGGCCGCCTCGGCTCGAGGCGGCTTCGGTCCGCTCAAGCCGAAAGGGCCCGCTCACGGCATCAACCGCATGCGTCGTGTTCGCCGCCGAAAGCGCGCCAAAGACCAACGCCCAGAAGGCGAGACCCTTCGCGTTGCGGGGCGAAAGCCGGCGGACGAACGCCGCTCCGATGGGCGCCGCGAGCGAAAAGAGCGCCCCCTGGAACGCCGTGTTGAAGAACGCCACCCACGGGCCGCGGAAAAGGACGGGCACGAGCAGCGTCAGGCCGATCGCCGCGATCAGGGCGAGCCGATACGCGCGGCGCGACCGCAGCCACACGCCGATCAGCAGGAGAACCACCGCGATCCACACGATGAACCGCAGCCGCCGGAACAGGTCGAGGTCCAGGAGGCGGATGTCGATGCGCGCTTCGCCGCCCAGCGACTCAAACTCCCGCTGGACTCCGCCCTGGGGAACTTCGATGTTGAGTGAAAGCAAACCGGAAACGCGGGCGGGGGCCAGAGCAAAACCGGCGCGAAGCCGTTTCA
>JAPLSS010000266.1 GCA_026398515.1 Candidatus Sumerlaeota bacterium
GGAGTCGGCCAACAATGCCGTGGAACAGGAAACGGCCGTTCGGACCGCTATCCTGCTCTGGAATGCCTGGCTCCTGCCGGAGAAGGAGCAAGGCGAGATCCTCGACACGATGGCGCGAGGGATGGGGCAGTCGTTTTGGGAGCAGGTCCGCATCCGGGCGGATTTGAAACGGCTGCTCCAGCGCCGGCAGGAACTATTCGGCCGCGACAGGCGGTTCGTTCAGGATGTGTTCTTTCAGACTCTCGAGGGCGGCAGGCTTCATTTCACGGTCGCGTGGACCGATTTCGACCGTCCCGAGTTCGACAAGCCCGGCGAGGCCGCCCCATCATAAGGTCCCATGGCTATGTGGGCTTTCCCACCGGGAGTTCGTAGTCTCGCCTTCAGGCGGTCTTTGCGGCAAATTTCTCCTTTACGCCAATGCGCGCGGCTCACTCCCCCGCGTCCGCTGGGGCGATCATGGCGGAGAGATCGATTGTCGGAAGTTCGGTCCGCTCGAGCGCGGTTTCCTTCCCGCCTTCGGTTTCGCGCATGGTTTGATCGCCTTCCACAGCCAGCTTGATATCCACCTTCTTGAAATCCGGCCAGGTCAGGCCGACGCCCTTGCCGTTGTCCCACGCGCGCCATTCGCCCCAGCCGCCGGCGGAGTTGGTGAACGTGCCGCCGGGGTCGAACTCCCATGAAATGATCTGCCCGTCGGCGGTCTTGCCCTCCCACTTGCCGGCGGGATTGAAGCCGGTTTTGACGGGGCCACGCAGTTTCGATGGCGGTTTCGGCGGCTGCGCGCGCGGGATGGCGCGCAGTTCGTCCGCGGTCATGCTCGCCGTCGGCTGAAATTCGTCGCTCATCGCGTAGTGGAGCAGCGCGTGCATCATGAACGAACACTCGGGGCGCGACATGTCGAAGGAGAAACTTGTAACGAGGAGTTTCCCTTCGCCCACGCGTGTTTCGAAGAGATACGCCAGAGAGCGGCTCTTGCTCCCATGGTCGATGGCGCGGATGATGGGCTGGATGGATCGCGGCCAGTTCGTCATGATAAGCGCCGGCGCGCCCTTCAGCAGCCCGGCGAAGGCATAGTCGCCGAAGCCGCGATGCGGGAACGCCTTCATCGCCGGGTGATCGGCGATGATCGTGCCGAGCACGTGGCCGTATTCGGGCTGGTAGTTGGTCGCCGCCATGAACGTGGCCCATTTCGTGCGCACCCGCTCCGGCGGGACCACCTTGCGCTGTTCCTCGAAGAGCCCTTGCGAGACGAGAAAGACGCGCCCGCCGTTGGCAAGGTGGGCAACAACTTCATCATCCAACATGTCCGTGGCGAGCAGCGTGTCTTTCGATGACTGCCACCCGAAGATGTTGAAACTGCCCGCCCACGTCCACATGCTCAGACTGCGGTCCGTCCACAGATCGTCACGGTAGACAAACCGAAGCAATAATCGGGACGGGAGCGCAACGGCATTATGAATCGGCGCATCGGCGAAGGCGCAGAAATCCCAATGGTTCTTCGCCTCGACGCCCTCAGCTTGGAGCGCGACCGACAGCGTCGCGCGCGCCGCCCTGCCCGGCTCGGGTTGTGGGAACTCCAGGTCAGCCGCGCCGACTTTCTTCAAGTCGCCGGGATCGAACGACAGGTTGTCGAACACGCCGCGGCAGGCTTCGTCGGCATCGGAGGAAAGGACCCACTCCAGCCGTGCATTGCGGATCGGCTTAGGCCCGGTGTGGTGCACATACAAATCACGTTGACGCATCACGCCGGACTTGACGGCTCGGTCGAGTTCGACGCTGTCCAGAAGAACGACGGTTTCCCCGTTGCTTTGGCGGAACTCTTCGGCGCTGACGCCTTTCAAACCGCCGAAGTCGTCCCAAACGCCCATGGTGTACATGCTGTCCTTCCCAAGCCACAGCGTGTAGCCGTCGGCGTTGCGCTTGTTCAGGCGGAAATACTCGACGCCATACTTGCGGTTGACGCGCTGGTATTCCTGCGACCACTTGGCCAGGTCCGGCAGTAGGTCGCCCAAGCCGTTCTTCTTCGCGTTCTCCATCGCTTCGGCCAGCCAAAACGGCGTCCCGTTGTTCAGCGCGGCGAACTTGCCCGCCAGCCGCGCGTCGGGATACGAGGAGTAGTGGCCGTATTCGTGGCGGAAATACGGCTTTTCCCGATATAGATCGGTGTTCGTCTCGATGAGGTCGGACAGCGCGTAGTTCTCCGCGTTCTCGTGATGGGCGGTCGTGATGATGAACCGCGTCGGGTCGAGTGCGCGCGCCTCGGGCGCCCAGCGCTTTTTCAGCTCAATCTCGCCTCCGCCCTCGTTGCCCATGCAGTAGGTCATGACCGAGGGGTGATTGCGCAACCGGCGCACGCATTCGATCCAGTTGCGTTCGCGCGCGGGCGGCTGATTGCTCGCCGACCACTGGCCGATCGAGGCGGTTTCGATCTGGATGCAGACGCCCACCTCCTCGGCCACGTCGAGGAACTCGTCGGTCGGCGTCCAACTGTGGCAGCGGATGTAATTGAAGCCGAAGTCCTTCGCCCGTTGCAGGTCGCGGCGGAAGTATTCGCGATCGACGGGCGGCGAATAGGTCAGCGGGTAACAGCACAGGTCGCCGCAGCCGCGGATGTAAAACGGCGCGCCATTGACCAGGATGCGCCCGCCGTCCGTTCTCCGCTCGCACATCCCGAAGCGCTGGCGCAGGATGTCGATGGCCCGGCCGCTGGGTTTAGGAGAGACCAGAGAGATGGCCGCCTCGTACAGATTGGGATGCTCCGGCGACCACAGGGCCGCATCGGGCGCGTCGACGGCGACTTCGGCGGTTTTCGTTTCGCCGGCGCCGAGACTCACCGCGTCCGAGGCGGAGTAGGCCTTGCCGCCGCCCTGGGGCTGAATCTCGACGGCGATCACGAAGTCGGCCGCTTCGCCCTGGTTCTCGATCATCACGATGGCGGCCGCCTTTTTGCCGGACACGTCGGGTTTCATGAACACGTCGGCGATCCGGGCTTTCGGCGCCTCTTCGATTTCGACGCCGCGATAGATGCCCGACCACATCCCGCCGTACTTGCTGTAATGGCCGCCGAGCGCGCGGGCCGGGATGTCTTCGAGCATCTCGACAACGAGGACGTTGTCCGCGCCGCGCCGGGCCACGTCGGCGACGTTGAACTGGAACGGCACGAAGGCGCCGCGGTGTTCGCCGAGCAGTTGCCCATTGAGCCAGACCCGCGCGCCGGGATGCACGCCGCCGAACTTGAGCCACAGCAGTTGGTTCGCGTCGCCCGCCGGGATCTGGAACACCTTCCGATACCACCCCGGCTTGATCCAGCCTTCGTATTTCTTCATGTCCTTCCAGTTGGCGCCGTATTCCGCCGCGCGGTCGGGCAGGAGTTTCTGCGCCTGCAACGCGCCGGGAACCTGCGCCGTTTGCGCGAAAGGCTTGTCGCCCTTGAACCACTGCTCCCGCTCCCCCACGCCCCGCTCGTCGACCTGGAACTCGTACTCGCCGTCGAGTTTCATCACCGTCCGCGCCGGCGAAGGCAGAATCTCGTTCACGCGCGTCGGCGTGCGCAGCCGCGGGTTGGCAGCTTCTTGATCTTGAAGTTGAACCGCTTGCTGTTGATCCCCTGGTTGTTGGACCGCGGCGGCCGGTTTGGCCTTCTTGGCCTTGGCTTTGGACTTCGCTGGGGCGGCTTGCGCGGAGAAACAAAACAGGAGGGGAAACAGCAAGGCGACGCACGGCAGCGCCCGGCGACGACCCAAGCCACCAAGGAACGCGGGAGAGGTGTTTGAAGGAACCATGGTCGGAATGCCCTCGCGCCCGAAAGCGAAAAGAATAATGGACTGTCCGCTCTATACGATCCGCCATGCCAAATGTCACGTTCAGAGAATGTCAGTGCGGGGCGCGTGCGCGAGCCGCCGCAATGGCGCTGGGTTCTTCGCGGCGCAGGCTTTCCCGCCTGCGCGTCGTTCAATCGTGTGTTCGGAGTTGCGCAGGCTGAAAGGCCCGCGCCACGAGAGTTGAGAACCGGCATGGCGAGAGGGCGCGCAGGGGGAGCGCCGGCCGCCGCGACCAAGCCGGCCCCGGCAGGGCCGGCCTACATTCCATGCAGGCGAGGATAGAGGAACTGGCAGTGAAGGTAGAACACTGGCAGGCAAAAGAGCAGGCTGTCCAGGATGTCCAGCATGCCGCCGTGGCCCGTCAGGTTGAAGGTCGAGGAATCCTTCACTCCCGCATCGCGCTTGAGCGCCGATTCGGCCAGGTCCCCGATCAGCCCCACGGGGCAGAACACCGCCGCCAGACCCAGGACTTCCGGCCACCACAGCATGCGCGAGAGTTCGGGCCAGATGAGTTTCAGGAAAACCGCCATGAGCATCGTCGAGGCGAAGCCCCCAATCATGCCTTCGACCGACTTGCCCGGGCTCAGCGTCGGCGCCAGCTTGTGCCGGCCCCATCGCCGTCCGATGAAGTAGGCGCCGACGTCCGAGGCCCACACCGTCAGGATGACAAAGGTGATCAGGAAGCGGGCGTTGGGGATCGGGAAGGGGTAGTTGGGGATCTTCGCCGACCGAAGAATCGACATCGCCAGGGCCAGCGGCAGACTGACATAGAAGCATCCGAAGAAGGCGATGGATACCTGGGGCACGGCGTTCTCGGAGCCGTAGCGCGCCACTTGGACCACAAAACTGGTCAGCAACGCCAGGCCCAACAGCGCCGGGAGATGTTGCATGCCGTAGTGGTAGCCGTCGTAGACCGTCAGAACGCTGGCGATGCAGGCCAGAACGAACTGGCTGTGGTAGCCCTTCGTTTTGGCCATGCGCGCGAATTCGTAGGCGCCGACAAAGGTGGCGATGCATACGATCCAGGGCACGAGAGGCTGTGTGCGGTTGAAGAACAGACCGAGGCAGAACAGGATCGCGAAGACGATGCCGCTAAAGGCGCGACGGACAGTGGCCATGAGTCACACCATCTCCAACTCAAGGACGAAGGACAAAGGACGAAAGAACGGCATCGGACGCGCCCAGGAAGCCTTGCCGCCGTCTTTCCTTTTCGTCCTTCCTCCTTGGTCCTTTGTCCTTTTCTTCATACCCATGTATGAAGACGCCCCTAGGAGCTCAAGATCCCGCCGAAGCGCCGCTCGCGCCGCTGGTAATCGAGAAGGGCCTCGAGCAGGTCGGCGCGCCCGAAATCGGGCCACAACGTCGGAGTGACGAAGATCTCCGAATAGGCGATCTGCCACAACAGGAAGTTGCTGATCCGTCGCTCGCCGCTTGTGCGGATCAGCAAATCCGGATCGCCCAACTCCGGGTGGTATAGATAGCGGGCGAACAAGCCAATGTCCAGTTCTTCGGGGCGCCGCCGCCCGTCGGCCACGTCGCGGGCGAAGGCGCGGGCCGCCTCGGCGATCTCGGCTCGCCCGCCGTAGCTCAACGCGAGATTGAGAATCATCCCCGTGTTGGCCGCCGACTCGTCCAGCGCCGTGCGCAGCGCGCGTTGCGCGTATCGCGGCAGGTCTTCAAACCGGCCCGAATGCACGAGCCGCACGTTGTTGTCCATGAGCAGCCGGCGCTCGCGCGTCAGCATGCTCTGAAACAGGCGCATGAGGAAGGAGACTTCCTTGCGCGGCCGGGTCCAATTCTCGGTGGAGAAGGCGTACAGGGTCAGGACGCGCAGGCCCAGTTCGTGGGCGGTCTCGGTGGCGGCGCGCACGGCCTGGATCGCGGCGCGATGGCCCTCGGTGCGGTCGGTGTAGCCGTGCAGGCGCGCCCAGCGGCCGTTGCCGTCCATGATGATGGCGACATGCCGCGGCAGACGGTCCCGATCCAGTTGCGCCAGTAGCGCCTGTTCGCGCGTTGTGTCGGCGGGGGGCATGGGAGGGAGGGAGGCCTGAGGGGAGTGCGGAGTGCGGAGTTCAGAGTTCGGGGTGCAGTGTATGGAATGGGCAATGCGGAAGGCAGAGCGCAGAATGATAAGAGAGCAATGCTGACCGATCCGCTTTCGGCTTCCGCCATTCGGCGCGCCGCACTCCGCACTTTGAACTCCGAACTACCGTCAGACCTCCATGATCTCCTTTTCCTTGGCGGCGAGGAGGGCGTCGATCCGCTCGACCTCTTTGTCGGTGGCCTTCTGAATCTTATCCAACAGATCGTCGCGGTCGTCCTCCGACATCTCGCCCTCGCGCGTCACCTTCTTCACGTCGTCGTTGAACAGGCGACGGACATTGCGCACGGCCACCCGCCCCTGCTCGGCCATCCGGTGCGCCAGTTTCACCAACTCCTTGCGCCGCTCCTCGGTCAGCGCCGGGATGTTGATGCGGATGACCTTCCCGTCGTTCATCGGGGTGAAACCCAGGTTCGCCGCCAGGATCGCTTTTTCGATCGGCGGCATGAGGTTCTTGTCCCAGGGCTGGATGACGAGCGACTTGGCGTCGGGGGTGGAAATCGAGGCGATCTGTTTGATCGGGGTCGGCGCGCCATAGGCCGGAACGACCACGCCGTCGAGCAGGGCGGCGGAGGCCCGGCCCGTGCGCAAGGTGGCGAATTCCGCCTCCATGGCGGCGATGGCTTTGTCCATCTTGTCTTTCGCTTGCTTCTCCAGTTCAGCCGGCATCGTGGTCTCCTTCGATATGGATTGCGGCATGAATAATGCCTTGGCGCCGCCCGATTCGACCCGTGTCCATATTCCCGACGACCCTAGCGCGCCGCCGCATTATTCATGCCGCAATCGATGAGCGTTCCGATGTCTTCCCCGCGGACCGCCCGCAGGATGTTGCCCGGCTGGCCCAGGTTGAACACGACGATGGGCAGCCGGTTCTGGCGGCACAGGTCGATGGCGCTGGCGTCCATGACCTGCAAGTTCATCGTCAGGAATTGCTGATAGCTGAGGCGGCGCAGGAAGCGCGCGTCTTTGTTGGTCTTCGGATCGGCGGTGTAGATGCCGTCGACGTTGGTGGCCTTGAGCAGGACCTGGGCGTCGACCTCGCTGGCGCGCAACGCCCCGGCCGTGTCGGTGGAAAAGAAGGGGTTGCCGGTGCCGCAGGCGAAGATCACCAGCAGGTTCTTGGCCAGGTGCGACATCGCCTTGCGCCGGATATACGGCTCGGCGATCCGGTTCATCTCGATGGCCGACATGACGCGCGTGCCCACGCCGAGCGACTCCAGCGCGTCCTGCAGCGCCAGCGAGTTCATCATCGTGGCCAGCATGCCGATCTGATCGGCCACGGTGCGGGTGATTCGGAGGTCGTGGGTGCGGATGCCGCGGAAGATGTTGCCGCCGCCGACGACGATGCCCATCTGCACGCCCAGGTCGGCGACCTGCTTCAGATCCGCGGCCAGCGCGCGGACCACGTCGGGATCGACGCCGTATTCCTTGGCGCCTTTGAGGGCTTCGCCGCTCAGTTTCAGGATGACCCGCCGATACGCCGCGCCCGCGCTCATGGTCCGCCTTTCCCAGCCTCGAAGAGTGACGCGGTTTTCGCGCTCGTGCTCGTGCTCGTAATCGGCCCTTCTGACGCCTTCAACCGCCGATTACGAGCACGAGCACGAGCACGAAAACCCCTGACAATGTGATGAGCCCCCTTGCTGTCTATTCCTCGTCCGTCTTCTCGCCGACGGCGAAGCGGACAAAGCGCGCCACGCCGAGTTTCTCTCCGATCACCCCGCTGGCTTCCTTGATCACCGACTCGACGTCCTTCGATTCGTCCTTCACGAACGGCTGCGACAGGAGACATTGCTCCTTGTAGAACGACTTCATCCGGCCCTCGACGATCCGGTCGATCATCTTCTCCGGCTTGCCCTCGTTGAGCGCCTGCTGGCGGCACAGCCGCCGCTCGCGCTCCAGCGTCGCCTCGTCGACGTCGGCGGCCGCGACGAACGTCGGCGCGGCCGCGGCGATTTGCATCGCCAAATCGCCGGCCAACTGCTTGAACTGCTCGGTGCGCGCCACGAAGTCCGTTTCGCAGTTCAATTCCAACAGCACGCCGACCTTGGCCGAGTGGTGAATGTAGGAGGCGATAATGCCCTCGCGCGCCTCGCGTCCGGAACGCTTGTCGCTGCGGGCGATGCCCCATTCGCGCAACAGTTCCTTGGCGCGGGCCATGTCGCCGTCCGCTTCGGTGAGGGCCTTCTTGCAGTCCATCATCCCCGCTCCAGTGGCGTCGCGGAGGCTCTTGACGAGAGATGCGGTGATTTCTGCCACGAGTTCCAATCCTTTCCTGCTTGGAAGAACCGAGATCGGGGCGCGCCCCGGAGAACACCGATAGGCCGTGTAGGCTGTATAGGTCCTCTTGGCCCTATCGGGGGCCGCGCCACGAACTCTAGGCGTTATTCATTGTCCCTGTCGCTCCGGCGATTCGCCTTCCGGCTCCTGCGATTCCCGCGGCTCCGCGGCTTCCTGCTCGGCCTCGTTGACGGGGTTCAGGGCAATCGACGTCTTCAGCGCCGACTGCGTGCCGCTGATGATCGTTTGCAGCATGTTGGGATCGACGTCGACCGGCGCCTCGGCCTCGACCGGCTCCGGCGGCTTGACTCCATAGTCGACCGCCTCGTCGGCTTCGTCTTCGCGATACGCCGCGTAGCGCTCCTCGCGGTCCGCCATCGTCAACCCCTGCTCTCCCAAAAGCAGTTCGGTGCCTTCGGGGACTTCCAAGCCCGACGACATGCGGGTCATCAGCCCCTCCTGGCATGCCTCGCAGACCTTCTGGCACATCAGGTTGATCGAGCGGATGGCGTCGTCGTTGCCCGGAATGACGAACTGAATGGGGTCGGGGTCGCAGTTGGTGTCGACCAGCGCGACGATCGGGATGCGCAACTTGTTCGCCTCCAGCACCCCGATGCTTTCCTTGTGCGGATCGACGATGAAGATCGCCGACGGCAACTCGGCCATCGTCTTGACGCCCTTGAGGTTGCGCTCCAGGCTGAGGCGCTCGCGCAGGAGCTGCGCCCGCTCTTTCTTGGAATACAGCTCCATCGTGCCGTCCTGCTCCATGCGCTCCAACTCGATCAGACGCAGGACGCTGCGGCGGACGGTTTTGAAGTTGGTCAGCATGCCGCCGAGCCAGCGGTTGTTCACGTAGTGCATGTTGCACTGGGTGGCCCACTTCTCGATGGCGTCCTTGGCCTGCTTCTTCGTGCCGACGAACAGGACTCGCCCGCCCTTGGCCACCGTGTCGGTGACGTAACGGGTGGCTTCGCGCAGCAGCTTCAGCGTCTTCTTCAGATCAATGATGTAGATGCCGTTGCGCTCGGTGTAGATGTATTTCTTCATCTTCGGGTTCCAGCGGCGGCTCTGGTGGCCGAAGTGGACGCCCGATTCGAGAAACTGCTTCATTGAGATTTGTTGCGCGGGGTGTTGCATTTCCATGGGTTGGTTCTCTCCTCCGCCGCCATCGCGCGCCCGCGCCGCCCTTCTCCCAGGGAGAGGGACCCGGCCGTGGCATCCGGCAGGCGTGTGTGATGCGCTCCGAAAAGCGTTCTTGTCTACCAGCGCCCCCGGCGCGCCGCAAGGGAAAACTGGCGGGTTCGAGCGGCGGCAAGCGCCTTTCCTTCACAATAAGCATTGCCGAATCACCCGAATCCATCCTATAGTGATTCTGTGGCATTCGGCGCGTGACTCGCGTTTGCGCGTCGGAACGTTTGTCAACTGGTTTTCCGCTTCCAACAACGGCGTCGCGCGCGACTCTGCAGAGAGGAGCCTCCGGCCATGAGACAGACATGGATTCGGATCGGCGTTCTTATCGCGGTCTTCTGCGCTCTGGTCGTACCGTCGTGGGCGCAGCCCTTCACCAATCCCAGCTGGGTCAACCCCGCCGACACGGACCTTGGGGCCGACCGCGACCCTTGCCAGGTGGCTATGGGGGGGACCGTCTACGTCGTTTGGTCCAGCAACAGCGACTATACGGGGTTGGGGGGGACCGACCGGGACATCTATTTCTCCGAAAACCCTGGCACCGGCTGGTCGTCGCCTCAGCTGGTGAACAACTACGGCAATTCCGACGCGTGTGCGGACGAGCATCCCAAGCTGGCTCTCGATGCCAACGGCGACCTGCATTGCGTCTGGCAGAGCAACCAGACCGGCGATCTCGACATCGTGTACGCCACGCGCTCCTTCGGCGTCTGGTCCACTGCCCACTTCCTCAACGACGCCATGAGCGACGCCGGACGCCAGGATGAGTTCCCCGGCATCGCTATCGAACCGGGCGGCCGCATCGTCGTCTGCTGGAGCAGCGATTTCCCCTATCCCTCCGGCGGGCCTGTCGGCGGCATTGGAACCGATTACGACATCCTGTGGTCCTCCTGCGTGTCGTCCGTCTGGTCGGCCCCGGCGCCGCTCCACGACCACTTCGCCGCCGATTCCGGCCAGGACATAGGCCCGGTGGCCATGACAACCGGCGAAGACGGCCTAGTCCTGGCGGCCTGGGCGTCCAATGATCCGCTGCGGCCGGTCGAGGGCAAGGGCACGGATTACGACATCGTGTATTCGACGCTCTTGCCGGGCGGCTGGACGGCGCCCACCGAAGTCTGCGCCGCGGCGCGCACGGACACGGGGACCGACACCTGGCCCTCCGTCGTCTCGATCGGCACGAGCGCCGACTCCGAGGTTCACGTCGTCTGGCAAAGCAACGAGGACCTGCTTGGCAGCGGCCTGGACTACGATATCGCCCACACCGTCATCCCCGCGTACGGCCTGTTCCCGCCGATGAACCCCGTCTACCTCGTCAACAGCTCGGCCACCACCGACGGGGCGGCCGACGACCTCCACCCGAGCCTGACCGTCGAGCCGGGCGGCGTGCTGCACTGCGCGTGGGAGAGCAATTACGACTGGGACGGAAGAACCGGGTCCGACTTTGACGTTTTCCATTCGCTCAACGCCACCCACGTCGGCGGTTGGAGTCCCATGCGGCCGTTGAGTTCGAACGCCTATTCGGACGGCCCCGGCGAGGACGATACGTATCCCAACATTATATTCACTCCCGGCTATCAGCTGAAGGCCGTGTGGTCCAGCACGGACGACCTGGGCTTCACTATCGGCGGCGAAGGCGACATCCTGACCGTCAGCGGGATGGCCAAGCAATTCTCGCGCCCGGACTGGATCAACACGAGCGCGCCCTTTGACGGCGTCACCGCCAACGACGAAGAGGCGCGACTCGCGGTCGGCCCCGACAACACACTGCACGCCGTCTGGGAGAGCTGTAACCCGGATCTGGCGGGCGGCGGCCTCGGGTACGATTTCGACATCTTCCATGCGGTGTTGGGCCCCAATGGATGGTCGGATCCGGAGGTCGTCAACACCAACGCCGCCTTCGACGCTGGCAACGACTATAGCCCCGACATCGCCATCCTTCCCGGCGGCGCGTTGATCGTGGTGTGGGAGAGTTGGGACGATCTGGGCGGAACCTTGGGAACGGATGGCGACATCCTGTTTTCCGCCAACCCGGGAACCGGATGGACGCCGCCGCAGGCGGTCAACTCGTATGCGTCCACGGACTCGAAAGGTGACACCAGCCCGCGGGTCGTCGCGGCGGCGGACGGAACCGTCCGCTGCGTCTGGCAGGCGGAGACCGATACTCTTGCCCACACCTCCAACATTTGCTTCTCGATGTTGGGTCCATCGGGCTTCACTCCGGCGCAGTACGTCAACGCGACCTTCCATAATCCGCCGGCGGGATGGAACGAACACCCGGTTCTGGCGCTCGACGGCGAGGGAGTCCCGGTGGTCGCCTGGGCCAGCGAGGTGGATTACGCGGGCGCCGGAACCGATCTGGACATTTTCGCCAGTCGCCAGACCGGCGGCCTGTGGTCTGCCCCGCAGTTCGTCAACGGCGCGGTCGGCGATTCCGCGCAGGATCGCCGCCCTACGCTTTGCCGCGCGCCCGACGGCGTGATCCATTGCATATGGGACGCGGATCTCGACATCGATGGCGCGGGAACGGACCGCGATCTGTTTCACTCCCAGCTCGGCCCGGCGGGGTGGTCAACGCCGCATTTGTTGTTCTCCTGGGGAGCGGTTGACGCGGGACCCGATGACTCCGCCGCCGCGGCCTATGACGCCTCCGGCACGCTGCACGTCGTCTGGCACAGCACGGTCAACCTTTATGACTCCGGATTGGATGATGACCTCCACTACTCGACGGTATCCTGGGGATCCGCCTTGCCGGCCGCGTCGTGGTTTTTCCTGGCCAACACCTCGGGATTCGCCGATGGCAGCTCGGAGTACGACGTCCAGCCCGCCATCGCCATGGACCACAACGGCCGCCTCCACGCTGGCTGGCATGGCAATTGCACGCTGGGCGGCGTGCTCGGCGGCGATGTGGAAGCCTTCCACGCCTGGATGGATCTTTCGACCAAATGGGCGCCGGGGCCGCCGTACCTGGAGTCGGTGTCGGACAACAACGGCGGCTCGCTGATTCTCGGCTGGGGCAACCTCAATATGAACGCGGCGCAATACCTGGGGTTCGCCTGGGACATCTACGCCGGCCAGTGGGTCTTGGGCGGCTACTTGAATACGCTCTGGCATCCGTATCCGGCGGGGTCGTTCTCCGGCGTCTTGCCGCTTGGCTTAACCGGCGGCTATCACGCCTGGATCTCCAACCAGTATTCGAACGGGGGGTGGTATGCCTGCGGCAATCCGTGGACGGGCATTCTCTATAGCGGAACGCCGCATACGCCGCGGAACTTCACGGCCGCCAACCTGGGCTCGCATGCCGTTCGGCTGTCGTGGAGCCCCGAGATTTACGGCACGTGGCATTGCCAGGTCATCGCCTACAAGGTTGGGACGGGATGGGTGAACACCCTCGGCCCCTGCGGGGATTCGATGTGGCAGTTTGTCTATTACCCACTCGCCACGTTCCTCAACGGATCGGTCGACTTGACCGTCCCCTCGGCCGGCGATTACTGGTTCTACCTGCGTTTCGCCGGTTGGCTTCCGCCGTATCCGACGGGCGAATACGCAACGGCCTTCGTTCATGCCTCATAGTCCCGGCGCCAGAGGAGAATGGGGAAGGAATTCGTTTTGCTCCGCGAAGGGAAGCCGCGGGAAGGGGCGCCGCGCGCGTCGATAGGCGCGGGAATCTCGGAGGCCGCCTGCATGTCGAAGCAGCCGGAGGGGCCGAGAGGCCGGTCCGCTTCGATTCCATGCGCAGTCTATTTGCCGCCGACGATTTCCCCGTACGGCTTCCCTTGGGCGATCTCCATGTAGGCGTTCTTCACCTGAGTGGGGAATCTTGAGATCTGCCAAAGTTTGAGGCCCGGGACATCGGGGAAAACGAAGGCGTCCTGCATGCTCTTGGATAGCCGGATGACAGTGGAGATCGCCCGGTTGTTTTTTATGGTCACTACTTGATCCAGCGTCTTCCCTTCTTTAACGGCCGCCAGGACCGCCTGGTAAAGCTCCTCGAAGAACTGGGCCTGCCTCTCCAGCAGTTCCTTGCCTGCGGGAGCGCCGTGGCCCGGCAGCACATGCTCGACGTCGAATTTCAGGCCGGCGCGAATCTCGTTGGCCCAGTTCCCCATGTACGCGCGGTTGGGATCGCTATAGGGGCCGTTCACCACGGCATCGCCCGTGCACAGGACCTTCTCGTTCGGGAGATAGACAAAGATGTCGCCGCGGGTGTGTCCCCACGGCAAGTGGTGCAACTCGACCCGCCGGCTCGCGTCGCTGATGACGTACGGGCTCTCGGTGAAGGTCATCTGGGGCCGTTCCGGACCCGGCAGGTTGAGTTCGGCGACGTCGTTCCTGTATCCGGCCACCCGCCGCCAATTCTGGGGCTCGTATCGGTTCATCTCCTCGAGGACGGTGGCGTGGCCAATGGTGATGGCGCCCATCTTGGTGAAAATAGGATTCCCGTACGTGTGGTCGGTGTCCGCGTGGGTGTTGATCACGTATTTGATGGGCTTGGAGGAGACCTTCTTCACGTCGTTGATCACGGCACGGGCGCCGCTGGGATAGTTCGCGTCGACGACGATCAGATAGTCGTTCATCTCGATGACCACATTGTTCGAGTGGCTGAGTTCCATTTCGCCTTCGCGAAACCAAACCCCGGGAACGATTTGCCTGAGCCTGTTGGGCTGGGCGTCCCGCGGGCCGGCGCCGGCGGATTCGATCCGCTTCGCCGGATTCGGCTCCATG
Source organism: Candidatus Sumerlaeota bacterium (assembly GCA_026398515.1). Lineage (GTDB taxonomy): Bacteria > Sumerlaeota > Sumerlaeia > JAPLSS01 > JAPLSS01 > JAPLSS01. Next base: position 14,107 of record JAPLSS010000266.1, read on the forward strand.
AATTCTACGCGGATTCCGTTGGGGTCCTTCAGGTTCAGCGTCCAGTGCCCATTGGCGGGTAGAGTAGAGCGCAGGCGCGGGTGTGTTTAGGTCAGCGGCTTCCGGTGTGTCGACCGTTTCCGGTGGCGTGGCAAAGACCTGGCCCCGCCGGGCTTCGACCGCGCCGAGCCGGCCGCGAACTGGACGAACTCCAAATGGTGGTCCAGACCTTCGAGGGAAAAACTCCGATTGCCTTCGGCATCTTTGGCGATCCGGCTGGGCGCCAGCCCGCGTTGTTCCAGCGTCCGGCGCAGCTTCGCGACATCCGTCGCGCCAAACGTCACCCGCACGGGGGTGGCGGCCAGCGCGGCGGAGAACTCAAGGCGCTGCTCGTCGTTCACCCGGAAGCCTACGCCCGCGGCCCGGCCCGTCTCGTCTTTCAGATCGAACATCTCCCGGAACCCCAGGACATTTGTGTAGAACGCCCGAGTCTTCTCAAGATCGCCGAGGGGAAATCGGGCGCGGGCGAGGCCGGAAATGGGGGAATCTTCAACAACGCGGCTCTCCATGGTCATGCTCCTTGTTTCAAGTGTTTGTTCACATCGATCGGGCCAGCCAGTTCACCTCGACCTGCTTTGCCGCCGGTGCCGGCCGCCCCAACAAGATCAAGCAGGCGGAGCTCAGCATCCCCCCGATATCCACGTTCATGAGCCTTGCGCTGAATTCAAATCCATCGGCGATGTTGGGAAGCATATTCGGCCGCACGCCGCCGCTGGACTGGGACTGAAGTTCATACCAGACAAACCCGAACCAGAGCGGGATCTTTCAGACGCCTCCGTGCTCATCCGTGTTCATCTGTGGCTCAATCTCCAATCGCCCGTCATCCGACTGCCCGAAGCGCGGGGACATCCCGCGCTGGCCGATTGCGGGCGAGGTCGTGCGCCATTTGCAGGTTGAGCCAGAACTCCGGAGTCGTGTTGAGCGCGCGGGACAGCAGCCAGGCGGTCTCCGGCGTGACGCCACGCTTGCCCCGAACCAGTTCGTTGATGCGCTGGACTGGCACGCCAATATGAGCCGCCAAGGCGACTTGGGTGATCCCGAGCGGCTTCAGGAATTCCTCTTCCAGGATCACGCCCGGGTGAGTTGGAATGCGGTTTTCGGGAAGCATTGGCCCCTCCTTAATGATAGTCAGTCAAGACCACCTCATGGGCGTCATTTCCGCTCCAGCGAAACACAATCCGCCATTGGTCGTTGACTCGGATGCTCCAGAAGCCCTTGTAATCTCCATTGCATTTCAACGACCTGTCCAGTTCACCTCCACCTCTTTCGCCGCCTTGCCGGTTTTCAGGAAGAGATAGCGGCCTTTGGCGTCGTACGCCCAGCCGCGTTCGACGGCGTCGAGATCATCCGCCTTCGAAAGCGGCGCGCCGTCGACGCGGACCTCCGCCGGCTCGTTGGCGCGGGCGAGGAGGAAGAGGCCCGGATTGTCGCGTTCGAGGCGCGCATCGAAGCGTAGCGCCCCGCCCTTCCATTCCGCCTTCTCGATCGCATTCCAGCTGGTCAGGTGCAGCCGCTCGCCGCCCTGGCGCAGCACGACCGTGCCCGGACGGACGGGCGCGCCGAGCGCCGCGGCGAGATCCGCGCTTAAGTGCATCGGATCGAGCATCGCCTTCTCGCTGCGTTCGTTCGTCCGCAGGACCCAACTGTCGGGATAGCGCCCCTTGTCCGGCGCCTTGTCGCTCTGCTGGTTGACGCCGCTGATGGCGATGGCTTCGGCGAGGGTCTTCCAGGGGAAGCTGGGATCAAGCGGCGCGAAGTCGAAGAGGCTGTCGGCATAGACCAGGCCGCACCATTGCACCGGGCGGCCGATCCACAGCCCGCGCGCATACCAACTGCTGCCCATGACGGGGCAGGAGCCGCCCTTCATCACGGGGAGATCGGGCGCGCCCCAGAAGTAGATGAACGGAACGCCGGTCCACGCCCAATAGCGCGCCTTCTCCAGATACTTCGCATCGCCGGTGATGCGATACGCCGACGCGTACGCCGAGAGGGCCTGCGCCGAGGCGAGGATGTCGGGCACGTGCATCGGCACCTCCCACATC
>JAPLSS010000495.1 GCA_026398515.1 Candidatus Sumerlaeota bacterium
AACGGCGGGTCCAGGTAGATGAGGTCAACCGACTCATCCTTCACATACCGCCTCAGAATGTCCAGGTTGTCGCCGTAGTAAAGTACATTTTCCATGTCTACTGACCCTTCAACGGTCGCATCATGCGTCAGGTGATTGTCGCTTGCTTGAGCCTCATAATTCGGGGACGGTCTATTCAATGCCTTCAAGTCGGGTGGAGCGGCCCTGAAACCCGGTCACATGGGCGCCCGGAGCAGCGCCCGATGTCCCATCTGGACGAAATGCTCGTCGTGCGTCAGGGCTTCCGAGATGTTTCGCTCCTCCATGATCCGATAGGAGGCGCAGTCAGTCCCGTCCCAAGCCTTGTCCCGGAATGCCTGGTAGGTTTCGCAGGCTTGCTGGAAAAGGAGGCTCGTTGCGGGGACAACCTCGGTGTTTGGATCGGCTTTGAGCCTTCGGATTGCCTCGCAGGCCACCGTCTTCAAGTGCAGTCCCGCGTTCGCCAGGAGCTTCATCATCTCCAACAAAACGAACTCGCTCGTCACGATTCGGCACGGGCCCAGAGTCCGAGAGACCTCCATGGCCCGGTCATGAAGCCCGTCTTTTGGGTCGAACACAGCGACCCAGTAGCCGGTGTCGGCAAAGACTCTTCTCATACGCTGGCCTTTGGAGCGCCGTAAAGATAATGGTCAAGGTTCACGGAGGCGTCAGAAGGGATTCCGCTCCATTCCTCTTCGGAGACGCTGGCGCCCAGTTCCGCGATCACTTCCCAGATTGGCGGGGCCTCGGGATCGAACCGTTCTTCGCCGATAGCGAGTTCTTCCAGATGGCTGACACGATGGATCCGGCGGATCCTTCCATCCCCGGAGAACTCGGCGACGCCTTCCAGGCGAAGGCGAACGGTTGTATGCTGATGGAGCGCGCTAGTGACCCTGCTTTCCTGTTCCGACGTGAACACGCCTTCGACCGTCTCACCGGTTTCAAGGCAAATGGAAAACACGCCGCCTTCAGTGGTCCTCAGGCTGGCCGAACGCACCTCGCCTGTCAGAACGACCCGATCCTCATAGGGACGTCCCGCGCCCTGCAATAGGCGCTCGCGAATCTCGGGCGTGAAGCGAACCCGCTCCGTGGCGGCGGGCGCGCCCAGTTCGATCGCCTCGCCGGGGCGGAGCGTCTTGCCCCACTCGCCGAACATCGGGATGATCCGCGCACTGAGATTCTCAGGGTATGGCTCGTCGCGTTCAGCGGCCCGGATGGTTCCTTCAATGATCTGAGCGGCGTCATCCACTTCGTCGGGGACGTACATGTTGAAGGAATCATCTCCCAATTCTACGATTCGCTCGACCGGAATGACGGCGGAACCCTCCTGCACCCGGGAGAATCCGAGCCTGACGCTCTCTTCGAAGCGGGCGGGCAAGTTGGATCGATCGGGGTGCTTTCGTCGCCATTCGTCTTTGGCAGTCTCAACGAGGATGCGTTTATACGTCAGGAGTTCCGGCAACACGTCGAACTCCAGCAGTCCGTGGCTTTCCTCGAATCGGCCGCCGGTGAGCCGCAATTCCTTTAGAAGGTGGTGAATGATTTTGCTCATGGCAGGACGCCCTCTTTCGAGACACGCGTTTCCCGTGCGCTTGGTCGACTATCCGATTATTCTCCGCCAAAACTCAATAGGAAATAGCGCCAGAAAGAATTGGCATTGTCACTGCACCACTTGGATGGCGCCTTGGGACACCCTGTCTAACGCTCCGAGACGATCGTGCTCATGGTCGAGGCCGCGGTGTACTGGAATCCCGGCTCCACGGCCAGCCCGCGCGGCCAGCACCCCGCTCCCTCGTAATAGGTGTCCGCGAATGTGGTGAACGTGGCGCCGCCATCCGTGGACTTGCGCAGAACAACGTCCGCCGTGCCCGACGGACTGTCGGCGCCTGCCACCCAGAGCGTCCCTCCCTCCGCCGCCAACCTGCCGGCATTGGGCACGTCCAGCTTCGTGACGACGATGGCGCCGGTTGGGCTGCCGACCGGGTCGCCGGCGTCCGCGTGGTCGAGCCGGTAGAGGCCGTCTTGAGTGGCCACAAACAGCCGGGTGATGTCGCCCGCGACGGCGAAGCTTCCGGAGAGGCTTCCCGGATTGTTTGACGGGGAGGTTTTGTTCCAGATCAGCGTCCAGTTTTGCCCGGCGTCCTTCGAGCGCCAGACGCCAGTCCCCTCGTTATAGAAGTACACGAGCGAGCCGCCGGTGGGGCACTCGAACGGCGTCCCCTCTTTTTTCTTATTTCCGGCGAGATCGGGCCCGGTGGACGCCCTCGCCCAATCGCCGCCCGCGGCCAGGCGCCAGAGCCCGTTGTCCTCAACCGCCGCCAGGACAAAGAGCGATCCGGAGACGTGCCCCACGGCAACCCCATGCATCATCTTGCCATCGGTCAAATCTTTCAGCGCCTTTCCGTTAGCCCCCTTGGGTTCCGACCAGGAGCGACGGACGGGGTCGTAGGACCAGATGGCGTCCCAGATGGCCGTGTAGACAAGACCGGTCGTGGCGTCCACGTCGATGTCATAGATCGCCGGTTTGACTCCCGTGGGTGGTTTCGTGGCGTAGGCCACCGACTCCGCGTGGTCGTGCGAGACCCAGAGGCCATTGTCGGTGTCTCCCACATAGACCTGTCCCGGATTGCGCGGATCCACGGCGATGCAATTGTGAACCGCCGCGGCGAGGCCAAGGACAGGAGGCTCCCAACTGGCGCCCCCGTCCAGCGTGCGCCAGATGCCCATCTGGCCCACGGCGTGGATCTTGTTTGTGTTGTCGGGGTCGATGAGGATCTGGTCGATCGCGAACACATTTCCGTCCAGCCGCTTTTCCGTGCCCCAGGTCGGATACATCCCCTCGCCCTTGGCCGGGTCCACCCGCCAATACGTCTCTCCGTTGCCCGCGGCCAGCGTGATCTTGACGGTGGTCGTGTCCGCGCTGCTGATATTGACCCACTTGAATCCGGAAGGGGCCTGCGCGTTGAGGCATTTCATAACCGTCGTGCAGCGCCCGTTGGGGAGCGGGTCGGGGTTAGCGTTGCCCACGACGATAACGTGATCGCCGCCGCTCACGTATCCATCAATCGCGCACCACTTGGCCTTGGCGCTCCCCACGCCCAGGTTCGTCCAGGCCGCGCCGGCCGCCGCGCTGGATGGGTTCTCGAGCCGCAGAATTCCGTCCGTGTTCGCGGCCACGTAGAGATTGCCGCCAAGCGCCAGGATTTCCTCGGGCTGGGTCGAAGCGCCACTGCCGTTGAGCAGCGTGGTTGCGCCGCCGATGTCGCACCGGCACACACCGACTCCCTCGACCGCCGCATACAGCCACCCGTTGTTGAGCACGAGCGAGCGCAAAATCTTGCCGTCCAGCGCCAGCACGGTCCACGTTGCGCCGCCGTCCGCTGATTTCATGATGCCGGCATGGGTCCCCACGTAAACCGTGTTGACGTCGGCCGGGTCCACGGCGATCAGCTTGCCGACCCGGCGTGGATAACTCTTGCTGGTCGACTCGACGATAAGGTCCGGCCCATAGTAACGGACCGCCCACGTCGCGCCGTTGTCCGTCGACCTGTAAAAGTATCCATTGCCCGCGCTTCTACCCATGACCCCATAAAGAACGCCGGAGGCGGCATGATAGGCCAGAGAGGAGACGTTCCGGCTGCCTCCCCCCAGCAATATGCCCCTCGAGGACTGAAACCACGTTTCGCCCCCGTCGAGGGACCGCTGGAAGGCTGCCCCGTCGCCGCCGGCCACCATGACCCCATCGCCCGCTTTGACAATCGCGTTGATCTGTCCCCCGGCGTGCAGGCCGGAAGGATGCTGTGGCCCACGCGGACGCGCATGCATCTTGGCGTTCCAGGCAACGCCGTCCGCGCTGGCGCCTCCCACTTGGAACTCATAGGACTTCAGATTGAGCAGTCCCTTTACGGTGTAAGCGGTCGGGCTTGGGGGCAGATTTGTGACCTCAGTCCACTTCTCCGAGGAATTCGAAGTCCGGTAATGCAGGCAGTAGCCCGTGACGCCGCCGCCGGCGGGCAGCCAATTCACCGTCATCTGATTGTTCCCCGGCACGGTCGCCGGGTTGGCCCAAGCCGGGACGCCCGGCGCGCCCGCCGCTGTGGGCGCGGCGCCATTGTTCGCTCCGGGCGCGGGCGACAACAGACACAAAGCGGCGGCCAAACCAAGGCCGCCAGCCAGAACGATGAATGGAACAGAAAACCTCCGCGACGTAGGCAAGGCCGTCATGATAATCCCTCCGACTTGAATGAACTCTGGAATCAAACTATCTGTTCATCTCGCAATCCTCTCTCTTGCGCCTTGGGAACTATCTCTAACTCTCCGAGACGACCGTGCCCATAATCAAGGGGAAGAGCGCGGCGCCGGCGTCTTCATCCAGGAAGGTGATGATGACGGGTGCATTGGCTCGCGCATGCACCGGTTCCAGGGGCTTGGCCGCCTTGCCATCGTAGACGCCCTTGACGGCATAGATGTTTCCAACTCCTTCTTCGCTTCCCTCAATGAGTCGAACTAAGGGATTGTGAGAATGTTGGGCCGATGCTGTCAATGGCGGCCTTCTCAAAGAGGAGGCGACGCTCTTTGTGTTTTTTGCGCCTCTGGGGTGAAATGAAGCGGGTTAAAGAACCGCAACAGCGGCCCGCGAGATTCGCGAAACACACGAATGACTGCGTGCGACGGCGTTCTGGTTCCTATCCCACGACGAGATTCACCAGTTTCTTCGGCACGAGGATGACCTTGCGCACTTGCTTGCCGGCGAGGTGAGGGGCGATGGCGGCGGCGGAGCGGGCGGCGGATTCGATCGTGGCGTTGTCGGCGTCGGCGGGGACGGTGATGCGGCCGCGCAGCTTGCCGTTGACCTGCACGGGGATCTCGATGGTGTCCAGGGCTAGGGCGGATTCGTCCCACTTTGGCCACGACTCGCGGAAGATGGATTGCGGATGGCCGAGCATCGCCCACATCTCCTCGGCCACGTGCGGCGCGAAGGGCGAGAGGACGAGGAGCAGCGCGCGCACGGCTTCATAGAGAGCGCGGTTGGCCTCCGCGGCGCCGGCCTTCCCCGCCTCCGCCGCCTTCGCTTTCCGCGCGCCCGTCGCATTCGCCTTTCCCGTGTCGGCCTTTCCCCCGTCCATCGCCTGCGCGTAATCCGAGGTCTCGTTCAACAATTCCATGATCGCCGAGACCGCCGTGTTGAAGTGAAAGCGGCCTTCCAACTCTTCGGTCACGCGGCGGATCGTGTCGTGGACCTTGCGGTTGAGGAGCTTGTGTGCTGGGGAGAGGCCGCGCTCGGCGAGCGCGGCGTCCTGGGCGAGCGCGGCGTCCTCCTTGTGGACTTCGGCGACCGAAAAGCCGCGACCGGAGCGCAGGGCGCCGACATGGGTTTGGACGAAGCGCCAGACGCGGTTGAGGAACTTGTAGCAGCCCTCGAGTTGCTGGTCGCTCCAGTCCAACTGCCGGTCGGCGGGCGAGGCGAAAAGGATGAAGACGCGCAGGGCGTCGGCGCCGTAGTGCCTCATCCCCGGCTCGGGATCGACGGTGTTGCCCAGGCTATTCGACATCTTGAGCGAGCGCGTTTCGCCCGTGCGCGGGTTCGTGTAGTCCTGGCACACCATGCCCTGGGTGAACAGCCGCCGGAACGGCTCGCCGAGTTTCGTCAGGCCCAGGTCGCGCAGCGCCTTGGTGAAGAACCGCGCGTAGAGGAGGTGCAGGACCGCGTGTTCGACGCCGCCGATGTACTGGTCGACGTCCATCCAATACTCGGCCTCTTCGCCGAAGGGCAGTCGGTCGTTCTTCGGGTCGGTGTACCGGAAGAAATACCACGAGGAATCGACGAAGGTGGCCATCGTGTCGGTCTCGCGCCGCGCCGGGCGGCCGCACTTCGGGCACGGCGCCGCGACGAACGACTCGGAGTGCGGCAGCGGGTTCTCCTCCGTATCGAAACGCGCGTCTTCGGGCAAGAGCACCGGCAGCTGGCCATAGGGCACGGGGACCATGCCGCACGTGTCGCAATAGATGACGGGGATCGGCGTGCCCCAATAGCGCTGGCGGCTGATCAACCAATCGCGCAGTTTGTATTCGACCGTGCGCGTGCCCCAGCGCTGGGTTTCGACGTATTCGGCGATCTTGCGCTTCGCCTCTTCGGAAGGCAGGCCGCTGAAGGGTCCCGAGGCGACGTTGACGCCCGGCTCGACGTACGCCGCTTCCATCGTCGCCGCGTCCAGCGTCTGGCCTTCCGGCTGAATGACGACTTTGATGGGCAAACCGAACCGTTTGGCGAACTCGAAGTCGCGCTGGTCGTGCGCGGGGACCGACATGATGCAGCCCGAACCGTATTCCATCAGAACGAAGTTCGCCGCGAAGATCGGAACGCGCTCTCCGTTCAGCGGATTGATCGCGTGCCGCCCGATGAAGACGCCTTCCTTGGCGCGCTCCTCGGCGGCGCGCAGGTGGCGGTCCTGTGTCAGCACGCGGTCGCGGAAGGCCATGACCTCGGCCTCGTGGGGGGCGCCCTTGACGAGGTCGGCCAGCAGCGGATGCTCGGGGGCGATGGCCATGAAGGTCACGCCGTACAGGGTGTCGGGCCGGGTGGTGAAAATCGGCAGCGGACGCGCGTCGCCCTCGATGCGGAAGTTGACGACGCAGCCTTCGGAGCGGCCGATCCAGTTGCGCTGCATGGCGCGGACGTGGTCGGGCCAACCGTCCAGTTTGTCGACGTCGTCCAAGAGTTCCCCGGCGTACTTGGTGATGCGGAAGAACCATTGCTCCAGTTGGCGCACCTTGACCGGGGTGTCGGTGTGCCGCCAGCAGCAGCCGTCGACGACTTCCTCGTTGGCGAGCACGGTCTGGCACTCATCGCACCAGTTGACCGGGGCCGACCGCCGCTCGGCCAGCCCGCGCTCCAGCATCTTGAGGAAGATCCATTGATTCCATCGGTAGTAATCGGGCCGGCTGGTGACGACCTGGCGCTCCCAGTCGTAGGAGCAACCCAGAGCGCGCAACGCCTTCTCCATCTGGGCGCAGCACTGCTCCGTGTACTTCGCCGGGTTGACGTCCTCGCCGGTCAGGCGCGCGGCCTTGATCGCGGCGTTCTCGGCGGGCGTGCCGAAGGCGTCGAAGCCCGTGGGATAGAAGACGTTGTAGCCGGCCATGCGCCGATAGCGCGCCACCGAGTCGCCGATCGAGTAGTTGCGCACGTGGCCCATGTGAAGGCGGCCGGAGGGGTAGGCGAACATCTCGAGGACGTAGTATTTCTTCTTCCCGCGGTCCATGATCGCGCGGAAGAGGCCTTCCGCCTGCCAGCGTTTCTGCCAGCGCTCCTCGATTTCCGCGTGCGGGTAGAAGGTTTCAATCGCCGTGGCCATCGTCCTGCGCCTCCAACGGGTGTGCGCCTGCGCGCCGGAAACAAGAGAGCTACGGCCCGCCCGCCGCGTGTGTCAAGCCATTCGCGCGGGAGAAGGACATGCAACGGCAGTTGCTTGCGCCGGAGGCCGGCGATTTCATTGCGGGGCGAGGGTTCGGTCGCTATGTTGGGGGGCGCGCGCGTCGTTGACCCGGGTCTCGCGTGGCTGGAAGGGATCGATGGGCGCGCCGAGCGCGCGGTAGAGTTTGCGGCGCCGAGCAGGGCGACGGCGAGGGCGTGGCGGGTCGCCAAGACCGCCTGCGCCGCAATGGGGTTTTGGATGCGGAATGCCTGACTCTCAACCTCCACTCTCCGATTCCCCGCCCTTGCTGAAGGAGAAGGCGCGCTATGCGGACCACTCGGCGCGCTATCGGTGGAAGCGCGCGGCGGGCTACGCCGGCCTGGCCCGCGGCAACGCGGCTTTCCTGGCGCGGGCGGCGCTGGGGCGCGTGGAATGGCCCGTTCTCTTTCAGCCGCATGAGCTCGACGCGCGGTTCTTCGGCCTGAATTGCCCGCCCAGCCCGACGCCTGAACTTGAAGACCTGGTGTTCGGCGCGATCCGCGAAATCGGCGTGCGAACCGTGCGCGTCGATTGGGGCTACGAATCCGACGGCTTGCTTGCGGCACGGTGGATCGAACGGCTGCTCGGCGCGGGCATCGACGTGCTGCTTCATCTCGTGCAGCCTTCGTCCGACGCCTCGCGCATGGATTCGCGGGACGCGCGCGGCCGATGGATCGATTTCCTCGATCCCATCTTCGAGCGCTTCGCCGGCCGCGTGCGCTGTTTCGAAATCGGCTCGACTCCGAACCGCCACTCGTGGTCCGGCTACACGATCCGGGATTACGTGGCCGCGTGCCGAATCGCCCAGGAGTCCGCCGCGCCTCACGCGGTGGAGCTGGCCGGGCCGAACACGAGCGACTTCGCTCCGTACTTCACCATCGGGTTGTTGGACGCCTGCCGGCGCGCCGGCGTGCGTTTCCAGGCGATGACCGACAACCTGTTCGTCGACCGCGCCGGCGCGCCGGAGGCGTACGACCCGTCGGTGGCCGGGCGCGTTCTGAAGAATGTCGCGCGCCTGGACCTCGTGCGCAAAGAGGCGGTTCTGGCGGCGATCGGTCGGACGTTCGGCATTCCGCGCGCGTATTGCACGTACACGTCCTACACGCTCAACTTGGGCGGCGAGACGCGCAAGAGCCGCAAGCGCCCCGACCGCTACGTGTCGCCGGAGACGTACGCCGACTATCTCGCGCGCTATTTCACGCTGTCGGCGGCGGCGGGCGCGTTGGCGCGCGTGTATTGGGGCAACGTCGCCGGTTACTACAAGGGGCTGCTCAACGACGGCGTGCGCCACCGCCCCGACCCGCCGACGGCGCACCACAAATACACGAACCTCGGCAAGGCGGACGACTACGAGCGGCGTCCGGCGCTGGCGGCGTTTCGTCACGTGGTTCAGCGATTGCAGGGCGCGCGATTCCTTGAAGCATTGTCCGCGCGCGATCCGTTTGTTTTCCTGTTCCAGCGCGGCGAAACACAGATCGCGGCGGCCTGGAGCGCGAAACCGGAGGGCGAGGAGGCGCCGGAGGTGGAGGCGCTTCTCGGCCCGCGGGTCCAGGCGTTCTCGCGCGACGGCGAGCCGCTGGATCTCAAGGCGCCGGCGCGGCTGACGGGGTCGCCGGTGTATTTGGCGTGGTGAAGGGGCGGTGGGCGGGAGCGGTGATGGACGACATGGACGGCATGGACCACATGGACGGCATGGACAACATGGACTGCATGGACGGCTTGGACGGCTTGGACTGCTTGGACTGCTTGGACAAGTCCACTGGCTCCACGTCGTCCACGCTGTCCACGTCGTCCACGCTGTCCACGTCGTCCACGCCATCCACATCGTCCATGCCGTCCGTCGGCGCTGGCGCCCGTCCTTCTTTCCACATTTCCCATTGCGCCGCGCGGGGCTGATCCACAGAATCTCTACCGTGATGCCTACTCCTGGCGCCCCAACCCCCAAGGCCTTGGCCGAGGAACTCGAACGGGTCCGGTTGCTGTATCGCATCGGGCGCCTGATCGACCCGGCCAGCGATTCCCGGAAAATCCTTCACGCGATCCTGCGCGAGGCGGTGCGGGCCATGCGCGCCACCAGCGGCTCGCTGGTGCTGATCGACCAGGCGCGCGGCCTGCTGAACATCGAGGTCGCCGTGGGGATCGATCCCGAGGCCTGGCGCGCGCTGGTGCTGCGCGTGGGCGAGGGCGTCACCGGCCACGTCGCCAAAACCGGCAAGCCCTTGCGGGTGAACGACGTCAACCGTTCGCGCCATTACGTCCGGCTGCGCGAGGGCGTGGCCTCGGAGATGGCCGTGCCGCTCATCGTCGACGGGCGCGCGATCGGCGTCCTCAACGTCGACGCCGACCGGCCGAACGCCTTCAGCGCCGATGACGAATCGCTGCTGGCGGCGGCGGCGGAAGAGGCGGCGCGCGTCATCCAGATCTCGCGTCTGCACGAACAGATCCGCCATCAGGCCGCCAAGCTGGAAACGCTCTATCGCGTCGGGCAGACGATCACCACCGCGCCGCGGCTCGAAGAGGTGTTGAACCGCATCGCCGCCGAGGTGCGTTCGGCGATGAACGCCAAGGTGTGCTCGATCCTTCTTCTGGATGAAACAGGCGAGGAGTTGTCGATCCAGGCCACCGCCGGCGCGTCGCAGGAATACACGAAGCGCTCGGCGCTGCGGGTGCGCGACACCCTGGTGGGGCAGGTGGCGCTGACGGGCAAGCCGCTGGCCGTGCGGGACGTGCGGCGCGCGCCCGGGTTCCGCCAGGCCGCTCTGGCGCGGCGCGAAGGGCTGTGCTCGCTTCTGTGCGTGCCGATTCACTTCCTCGACCGCCCGATCGGCGTGTTGAACATCTATACCGGCGAGCCGACGGATTTCGGCGACGCGGAAACCCATCTGCTCACCGCCCTGGCGGGCCAGTCGGCGGTCGCCATCGAGAACGCGCGGCGCATGGCGCGGATCGCTGAAACGGAGGAGCAACTGCGACAGGCGGAAAAATTGTCGGCGCTGGGCGCGCTGGCCGCCGAGATCGCGCACGAAATCCGCAATCCGATCACCATTATTCAAATGTTGATGGAATCGCTCGCCGCCGACGTGGCCGAAGGCGACCCGCGCCGCAAGGACGTCGCGGTCATCAACGCGAAGCTGAGCCAGATCAACCGGATCGTCGAGCAGGTGTTGGACGTGGCGCGCGCCCGCGAAGAGCGGTTCGCCCCGTTCGACGTGCACGACGCCATCGAAGACGCGCTGTTCCTCACGCAACGTCGGCTGGCCGCGTCGGGCGTGGAACTGCGGCGCCGCTACACGCGCGACTTGCCCCGCGTCCACGGCGACCGCATCGAAATCGAGCAGGTTCTTCTCAACCTGATTCTCAACGCCTGCCAGGCGATGCCCGACGGCGGGCGGCTCACCATCTCCACGCGCCTGAAGGAGCGCGACAACGAGCCGCGGGTGGCGATCCGCGTGGCCGACACCGGCCCCGGCATTCCACGCAGCCGCTTGGACCGGATCTTCGCGCCGTTCTACACGACGCGTCCCGACGGCGTGGGCATGGGCCTGTTTGTCGCGCGCAAGGTGATGGCGGCGCATCGCGGGGAACTGACCGTCGAGGGCCGGCCCGGGGAAGGCGCCGTGTTCGAGGCCGCGCTGCCCGTGGCGGGAGGGAACGGATAGTGTGGGTATGGTCGGACATTCACGATGGTTTTCCCTGCGTCAAACGATTTGCCAAATCAGCCTTGCTATTCTGTGGGGCACGGATTATGCACTATACCGCAGATTGCTGTTGTTGCTGGCCTATGGCGCAAAGTGGTCGGGCCACGGACCGGGACGTTGAGGTGTCGTTCGGCTGAAAGCGATTCTAGACGTGAGTGCATGGCGCAGCGGGTCTGTGTCTGAAGCCCAAAGGCAGTCAGCGATAAAAAAGCGGAAACGAAAACCCAGTTTGAGAGAATAATCCTATGGAACCCAAATCGGATGGCTGGACTCTCGTCATTGTGGGGTTTTGGAATCGGATGATCTTCTCCCCCAAATGGGTAGGAGAGGGGGTGTTCCAAAAAGAGGAACTGGAGATTCTCGTTCCCCTTAGCCCCACAATTCCTCTCGTGTTGAGAGACGAACATCTGTCGCTTCAGGTTAGTGACCGCCGCCTTATCCTGGCTCCTCGTCTTGGGTTTCTTCGAGGCATGGAAGACGCAGAGCAAAAGGCGCTTCGAATTCTTGAACGTCTTCCAGAGACGCCAGTGTCTGCTGTCGGCGTGAATTTCTCTTTTCTTGAATCCTCCCCGTCCGAATCCTTGCTGCGCCTGTTCAACCACGATGATGACTCCCAGCTCGAATCTCTCCGGTGGCGGATTGAAGAACGGACGATCTCTCGGAAGCTGATTCAAGAGGACTCTGTGTTTAACCTTACTCTTCGCCTAGATCCAGAGAGCCAAGTCGAATTGCGAGCGAACTTCGACATGCAGGTCGATTCGGCCCAGAAAGCAAAGGAGATATTGCGGGGGAAATCCCGCGCGTGCTACAGCCAGTTCATTGAGGCTCTTTCGAGCGCCTATCAACTTCACGTCCAGGAACAGGAGACGGTAGAATGTCAGCAACCAGCATAGACGATCTCATTGATAGCGGAACGGCGTTCCTATCCGAAGGCCCTTCTCCTCAGAAGCGTCAGGTTAATGAGAGCATACCGCCTATTAGCTCGGATGTGCCGCTAGCGTGCGCTGGGGCGAAGATCGCCCGTCTTAGCCTTTCGAAGTGCGGTTCCTCGCTTCGGCTGCGCGTGAATATCAAGCGCGAGGAGCAGCGAGAGCGCCTCCGGGCATTAAACACCCATATGAACAAGAGTCTGTGATGTTGGCACTTTGCCAGAAGGCGCTCAATGCAGAATGCCCATTCACTACGTCTACGAGGAAATTGACCGGCGAAGTCTCTTTCAAGGAGATATTCTTTATCGTACTCCTGAACTAGCAGAGTTGCTTCTCCGAGTTCACCCTCAATACGCTGACTATCCCAGCTGTCGTTTTTTTCTGGTACTCACTCAGTCATGCGATCTGGTTCGCCGCGGCAAGAACACCCCCTCTTCGCGCTACCTCTCACTGGCGGCTGTACGGCCAGTCGAAGATGCCATAAAACTCGAAGCAGCGAAGTACCAGGAGACGTGGCAGGAGGAGACTGGTGTCATTAGTACAGAGCACTTCGACCGGATGCGGATGTTCGTGGAGCGACTTCTCGACAATAATGAGCCGGGGTATTTCTACCTTCACGAAGATCAGAGCATCGGCTTGGATTCGAGCAATTGTGCATTCCTGGCTCTCACGATCACCTTGGAAACAGATCATTACGACCTTTGTCTCTCTGCCAAGATTGGCCAGTTGAAGCAGGTTTTCCAGTCCAAGTTGGGTTGGCTAATTGGCAACATGTACAGTCGCGTGGGAACGGACGAATGGAATCAGCACTACCCCAACCCGAATGTGCAGAGACAAGCCTCTGGCATGCTTCGGGAGACAATGGAGTGGATTTCCAAGGAGCAAGTTCGGGAGGCCCAGAGGGAATGGCGACGCGAATCTCGGGGCGAACCAGCGTCCTCCATGGAGTACCTGCAGTTTGTCCGCGATACGACAGCAACCAAACCTTCCGAACAGTTTCGAAAGCGCCTCCGGGAGATTCTAGAAAATACCCAGGTTCTTGAGGGGTTCATTAGGTCGGCAATCACTCAAGCGGAAATGAGGGAAATCTTTCGCCAAACGATCCAAGAGGCGAGGGCAGCCTCCGTGGAATTACGCGCGGAGGATCTGGTTAAGAAGTTCATGGAGGCCCTTTTCAAGCCTGGAGCACCTATGAGCGAACAAAAGACGGAATTGCGCAGCTTCGTGGATTCAGTTGTTGCGCGAATCGCCTCGGACACTGTGGTGAAATCTGTGCTAAAACAGCCGTAGGTTCTAACCGATGCATAGCGAGTCTATTTTGGCGAGGATCGCGCTGCCCGTGGCGGGAGGGAACGGCCATGCATAAGTTGCTGGTGGTCGACGACGAGCCCGACGTGGTCTACAGCTTCCGCCGCCTCCTGCGCAACGAGCCGATCCACGTCATCGCGGCCCAGAGCGGCGAGGAGGCGCTGGAGGCGCTCCCCATCGAGCGGCCCGACCTCGTCTTGATGGACGTGCGCATGAAGGGGATGGACGGCCTGACCGCCCTGCGCGCGATGCGGAAGATCGACTCGAAGCTGATGGTCGTCGTCATGACCGCGTTCGGCACGACGCAGACGGCCATCGAGGCGATGAAACTCGGGGCGTACGACTACACGCTCAAGCCGTTCCACGTCGACGCCATCAAGGAGCTGATCCGCGCGGCGCTCAAGGCCGGCGACGACATGAAGCGGGTGGTCAGCTACCAGCCGCTCCTGTCGCGCGAGGAATACAGCGAGGGGATCATCGGCAAGTCGGCGCCGATGCAGGAGGTCTACAAACGAATCGGGCGGGTTGCGGCGCGCGAGGCCCCGGTCCTGATCACCGGCGAAAGCGGCACGGGCAAGGAACTCGTGGCCAAGGCGATTTACCACCACAGCGCGCGCAGCGCCAAGCCGTTCCTGGCGATCAACTGCGCGGCGATCCCCGAAACGCTGCTGGAGAGCGAGCTGTTCGGGTACGAGAAAGGCGCGTTTACCGGCGCGGCGGCCCGCAAACTAGGGAAGTTCGAGGTCTGCGACGGCGGCGTCATTTTCCTCGACGAAATCGGCGACATGCCGCCGGCCACCCAGGCGAAGATCCTGCGCGTGTTGCAGGAAGGCGAACTGGAGCGGGTCGGCGGCAGCGAGACGATCCGCGTCGACGTGCGGGTGCTGGCGGCGACCAACAAGGACCTGGCCGCGATGATCCAGGCCGGCCGGTTCCGCGAAGACCTGTTCTACCGGCTCAACGTGGTGTCGATCGAAATGCCGCCGTTGCGCGACCGGCGCGAAGACATTCCGCTGCTGACCGAGTACTTCCTCCAGCGGTTCCAGCCGTCCGGGGCCGAGGCGCGCGTCTCCATTTCGCGCGAGGCGATGGACCGGCTGCGCCACGCCGACTGGCCCGGCAACGTGCGGCAGCTGGAGAACGTCATCAAGAACGCGCTGGTCACCTGCAAGGGCGCGACGATACTTTCCAGCGATTTGTCGCTCGACATCGAAACGCCGAAGGGGGGGCCGGCGCCGGGGCAACCGGCCGCGCCGGGGACGGACCAGCCGTCCATTCTGAGCGACCGATTGGAGACGATCTTCGACGACCTGATGCGCCGCCGCGCGGCCGATCCGACGACGGACGCCTTTGACGTGGTAGAGAAGGAGATGATCCTTCTGGCGTTGCGCCGCACGGGGGGCAATCAACTGCAAGCCGCCAAATTGCTGGGAATCACGCGCTCGACGCTGCGCAAGCGGGTCGCGAAATACAAGATTTCCATTGAGACGACGATTCAAATGCGCGGCGCGGGGGAGTGACAGAGGCGCGGCGGTCGCGCTGAATTTGCCTTGACAATATACCGTATCTGATATACCCAATTTGTTGGGATTGAACTGCCAGGACAAGGCGATGGCTAAGGGCGCGAGAGCGAGACAAGCGGCGTGCGGCCCGAGCGGAAGCCTCTGGGCTGGCTACACGGCGAGATCAAGACACCCCCCTTCACAGAAGAAGGCAGGAACGAGGCTGGCGAGCTCCTCCGACTGCTTCAGGAGGGCGAGCCGCTCGGAATGCCCCAGGCCGATCCCCTCCCGAACATCGGCCCGCGATGCGGAGCGATTCGAGTGCGAGACGCCGGGCACAATTGGCGAATCGTGTACCGGCAAGACCGTGACGCCGTTCTCGTCGTCGAAGTATATGCAAAGAAGACACGGTAAATACCGCCCGACGTGATCGATCGGTGTAAGAGGCGACTGATGGAGTACGACGAGATCGCGAAGCAAACGGCCAGGACGGCGGTGAGGAAGCGACTCGGAAGGGGCGCTGGCCAATAGGAGGCCATTCATGGAAACCAAGAAGCGAAAAGCGTTGGAGGCGGCGGGGTGGCGATTTGGGGATGCCGCGGATTTTCTGGAAATGGCGCCCGAGGAGCGGCAGTTGCTCGAGGCCCGGGTCGAAGCGGCTCTGGCCGTCCGCCGACAACGGGAGGCGCTCAATCTGTCGCAGAAGCAATTGGCCAACCGAATCAAGACGAGCCAGCCCCGGGTCGCCAGGATCGAGCGGGCGGCTCCGGATGTCTCCCTTGACCAGATCCTCCGGGCGTTTGCTGCAGCCGGCGGGCGGATTGCCGTCAAGCAGGTTGGCCGAGTCGGACGGAAAACGGTTGAGACCGCTGTTGCCTCTCAGGTCGCGGATATTCAGATCGAGCTGATTGGGAAATAGGGAGCCGCCGCAGTCCAAAACGACGCTCCCGTGTCAAAGGACCGATGCGGGGCGGGGCGGAATGAACATATGAATCAAAGCCTTCTCGACATCCCTCCCACCAGAAAGACGGAATACTTCATTTATCTCGCATCGCCTCCAAGGCCTTCCGTCTGCTATGGGTTCCTGGCCGCCTTCCTGATTCTCCTCCTGGCCCCCGGCGCGTTCCTGCGCGACATGTGGATCTTCGACGAGGGGCGGCGGGCGCTGGTCGCGCTGGAGATGCTGAAGCGCGGGCGCTGGGCCGTCCCCACGTTGATGGGCGAGTCGTTCCTGACCAAGCCGCCCTTGTTCTATTGGTCCGAAGCCCTGTCGTTCCGGCTGTTTGGAGGGCCAAGCGATTGGGCCGCGCGCCTGCCGTCGGTTGTGGCGGGCGTCGTGGGGGCGCTGGCGTTCGCGATACTGCTGCGGCGGCTGTTGGGGTCGATGGGCGCGGCGTTGTTCGGGGCGGTGGCGTTGGCCGTCTCGCCCGTATATCTGTTCATGTCGCAGCAGGCCGAGTCGGAGATGATGTACGTGGCGTTTTCGGTGGCGGCGGCGACATGCTTCTTCGAGGGCTCGCTGGGCGAGCGCCGGCGCATTCCGTGGCTCCTGGCGTTTTGGGCGTTTGCCGGTCTGTCGCTGATGGCGAAAGCGCCGCTGGCGCCCGGGGCGCTTCTGATCAGCATTGTTTTGTGGGCCGCGCTGACCCGTAATCGTTCGCCGATTCCCAAATCGACCTGGATCGCCGGCCCGCTGGTCCTTCTCGCGCCGGCGGCCCTGTGGGGGCTGGCCATCGTCCATGCCGGCTATTCCCCGTGGATGATCTGGACGGACGCGAAGACGCATCTCAGCCCCGAGGCGGCGCATGCCAAATCGTTCGGCCACTACCTGGGGACGTTGCGCGAGGTTCTGTTTCCCTGGTTCTACGCGCTGTGCGTCGCGCTGATCGTGGCGCTGGGGCGTCTGGCGCGAGGCGGGAGAGAGGGCTTGCGCGGCATTCCGCGACGCCTGCGCGCCTGGCTGCTGGGCGATCGCGGCGCGGGGCTGTTCCTGGCGCTGTGGGCCGCCGGGGGGTTCCTGGCGTTCTCCTGCCTTCCGGCCAAACGCTATTACTACATGCTGGCCGTGGCGCCGCCCTTGTGCGGTCTGCTGGCCATGGCGTATCGCGATCTGTTTGAGGGACAGCGGCTCACGGCCCGCCGGGTCACAGGGAAACGCGTGAAAATGGGGAGTATGGAGTCCCGCCTTCAGGCGGAATCTTCGATGGCCTGTCTCGACTCGATTCGCGGCATTCCGCCTGAAGGCGGGACTCCATACTCCCCATTTTCGAAAGAGGATGCGAGAACCTCGGCCGGCGTGCGAAAGGGGCTCGCCTGGCTGGTTCTCGCGGGCGCCGTGGCGTTGCTCATCGGAGGGTCCCTTGCGCCATCGCCGTGGGAATGGGAATCCTACAGCGGGCGCGGCAACCTGGACGGCAAGGCGCTCCTGCTCTGGGGCGGCATGGTCGCCTTGGGGCTGGCGGCGGTCTTGCGCCTTCTTCCTTCGACCATCCGAAACGTTTCGCCTTGGCGCGCCTCGCTGGTTTGGGTTCTTGTCTGCACGACGGGTTTGGCGTTTGCCTATGTGTTCTGGGTTCATCGGCGGATCAACGAACGCCAATCGCTGAGGATCGCCGCGGAGGAGATACGGCGCGCGGCCCCTGTCGCGCCGTCCTTTTCCTTGGGGAGCAACCACACGATCTGGTTCTACCTTGGCAATCCCGACGTGGCGGTTCTCGACACGGCGAAGCAGCTCCAGGAGTACCTGGCCCGGCATCCCTCCGCCGTGGGGGTGGCTTCAGGCGAATCGGCCAAGATCATGGCGCAGGCCGGCGTGGAGGTCCTTTACAAGAGCGACTTCATCCTCCGGCCCGAGAGCCAAATCTACCTCATCCGCGCGCGCTCATCCGCCGGGCGCTAACCCCAGTGCGGTTTACGAACGGCGTCTTTGGGTCGATGGCGCGGCCCCGCGCCTTCGCCGTCCCTGCTCGCGTCGTTCAGGCGCCTCAGGTAAACGGCATTGAGGCTGGCTAGTTCGTTCCGTCCTTGGGAAAATGCAGGCCATGGATAGCCTCGTGACCCCCGCCTCTCTGGCGCAACTGTTCAACACCGCGCTCGTCTTTGGCGCGCTGGCGCTGGCCTTCCGCGACCTGGCGCGCCGGCCGTGGGTTCATTTCCGATTGAACCGGCGCGCGGCCCGCGCTCTGGCGCCGGCGTGGTGTCTGCTGGGCGCCGCGAGCGTCCTGGCCGCCTTGCTCTTCCCCGCGGGCCAGCCGGGCTACTGGCGCCTGCTGTACCAATGGGCGGTCCTGCCGGCGGGCACGTTGCTCATGGCGATGCTATTCCTGGAAGCCGGCTCGGTCTGGGCCTGGCGCGCGGGCTTGCGCGGGCGCGGATTCGGCTGGCTGCGGCCGTTCTGCTGGTTCGAAGCCCGGGGCGTTTCGTGGCGGTGGGCGGCGGTTCTCGCGAGCGCGGCCTGGGCGCTGGGGCACGCCGGGCTGCTCGTCCCTGGATGGGCCAAGTTCCTGCAGATCTTCGCGGCGGGCCTGCTGCTCGGCTGGGTGCAGAGGCGCTGGGGCGTCGCGCTCGCCATCGCCGTCCATCTCAGTTTGAATGTCGGGGTGTTCCTCTATGCCCCTCTCCTGGCGCCGAGATGAAAGGCGGGAAGGCTCGAACCGCGGACGAACACGGACGGACACGGACCAGCACGGACGGACACGGACACACACCGACGGTCCCCGAGGAATCGGCGCGCGTCCGTGTTGTTGTCAGTCCGTGTTAGTCCGTGTCCGTCCGTGGTTGTCCGTGCTTTCTCTGCCGGCTGTTGCCGCCAGCGCTGCCTGCAAGCGCTGGACCAACGGATCATCGGGGCGTTCGGCGGCCAGGGCCTCGCAT